>DATIKA010000073.1:0-9361 GCA_035478055.1 Candidatus Limnocylindrales bacterium
TCCTCAATAGTGCACCGGTGCAAATCAAGATCTTTATAATCGGCAAACCGCTGACACACCTGTTTTGTCAAATCGCCATAGGGCATAGGATGCCGGATTGCCACTACCTTTTTCCCATTTGCTTTAAGCACATCGCACACTTTGCGGGTGGTTTGACTTTTGCCTACTCCTGTCCGAACTGCAGTGACAGCAACCACCGGTTTTGAAGATTTTAACATCGTGGTTTTGGGCCCCATAATCCGAAAATCTGCCCCGGCTGCAGCAACCTGCGAGGCTTTTGACATGACGTAGTTGTGCTGAACATCACTGTAAGCAAAAACCACCTGATCAACATTGTGTTTTTTGATCAACTCTACCAACTGTTCTTCCGGGTAAATTGGGACGCCATCGGGGTATAGGCTTCCGGCAAGCAATGCCGGATAGGTTCGCCCTTCGATATCCGGAATCTGCGTTGCCGTGAAAGCAACCACCTGGTAATGGTCATTGCCTCGAAAATAGACATTAAAATTATGAAAATCTCTTCCCGCGGCACCCATAATAATCACTTTAACTTTAGCCATAGTCGAACCTCCTTATGATACTCCTCTTTGTCAGACGCGGTGCTACATAACCAGAGACAGAATCGCTTTTTGCACATGAAGGCGATTTTCGGCCTGATCAAAAACAATTGAATTGGGCCCGTCTATAACATCGTCCGTAATTTCCTCGCCCCTATGAGCGGGTAAACAGTGCATTACCAGAGCGTCTGATTTTGCTTTTTCCAACAGTGTGCTGTTCAGCTGAAAGCGCGCAAAACTGGCCAGGCGCTGATCATGTTCTTTTTCCATCCCCATACTAGTCCAAACATCTGTATAGACAATATCTGCCTGACTGACTGCTTCGGTTGGATCATCCTGGATCGCAATGCTCGCTCCGGTTTTCGCGGCATCTAATCGCGCGAGCCGTGTTATTTCGAGATCAGGCTCAAAACCGGACGGCGAGCAGATCACAATATGCATCCCCATCTTCGAGCAGCCGAACATCAGTGAATGCGCCATGTTATTGCCATCTCCCACATAAGCCAGCTTGAGTCCGGCGAGATCATGCTTTTTCTCTTTGATTGTAAACAGGTCTGAAAGAACCTGGCAGGGGTGGAGCAGATCGGTGAGGCCGTTTATCACCGGTACCGAGCTGTATTTAGCTAAATCAACAACGTCCTGGTGTGCATAGGTGCGAATCATAATCCCGTCAAGATAGCGGCTCAAATTTTTTGCCGTATCGGCTATTGTTTCACCACGATTTAGCTGCAAATCGGCCGCACTTAAAAACAGCGCATAACCACCAAGCTGCCACATGCCGACTTCAAAAGAAACCCTGGTCCGGGTAGAAGATTTTTGAAAGATCATGCCCAGTGACTTCCCGCGTAAAGGATGGTATATTTCGCCCAATTTTTGCTTCATTTTCAAGATATGCGCTGTATCCAGAATTTGATCGACTTCTTCCCGGGTCAGATCATGGATCGAAATAACATCCTTACCTTTCATACTAACCGCCATCTGCAAACCAACCTCCCGTTATGCGTTAATCCCGTTCTACCAGACAGGCGATACCCTGCCCCCCACCGATACAGAGCGTTGCCAGGCCGCGTTTTACATCACGTTTCACCATTTCATGAAGCAGACTGACAAATATTCTGGCCCCACTGGCTCCAATTGGATGGCCGATCGCAATGGCACCACCGTTGACGTTAACTTTAGCCGGGTTCAAACCCAATGTTTCGACTACATATAAAGCTTGCGCTGCAAACGCTTCGTTTGCTTCAATCAGGTCCAGGTCGTCAATTGACCATCCCAACCTGGCAAGAGCCTTCATCGTCGCCGGAACTGGTCCGGTTCCCATAACTGCCGGTTCAACACCGGCAACGGCATTGCTTCTGATATATGCCAGCGGCTTCAACCCAAGCTCTTGCGCTTTGTCTTTGCTCATGACCACTACTACGGCGGCGCCGTCATTTATACCGGAAGCATTCCCTGCCGTTACAGTACCGTCCTTTTTGAAGGCCGGCCTCAACCCAGCCAAAGCTTCTCTGGAAGTCATGCGCGGATGTTCATCCACTTCAAAAATCAGGGGTTCGCCCTTTTTTTGAGGTATAACGACCGGTTCAATTTCGTCCTTAAAACGGCCCGTGTCGATCGCAACTTTGGCTTTTTCCTGACTTAGCAGAGCCATCCTATCTTGTTTCTCACGTGTTAAATTGAAGCGTTCGGCAATATTTTCGGCCGTAATACCCATATGCTGGTCGCCCATGGCACACCAGAGCCCGTCCCTGATCATCATATCAATCACCTTGTTATCATTCATGCGCAAACCCCAACGGGCCCCGTCGAGGGCATAAAGAGACTCGCTCATACTTTCAGTGCCACCGGCAATTACTACTTCAGCATCTCCGGTTGTAACGGCAGCCGCTGCCGAAGCAATCGCTTTTAATCCTGAACCGCAAACTATATTCATGGTGGTGCAGGGCACTGTAACCGGCAAACCGGCTTTCAAAGCCACCTGGCGAGCTACGTTTTGACCCAGACCTCCCTGGAGGACACACCCCAAAAACACTTCATCCACTGATTCGGGTTCAATTCCAGCTCTATCCAGAGCTGCTTTAACCACTATGCTGCCCAGTGTAACTGCGCTTACGCCTTTCAGTGAGCCGCCGAACGTCCCTACTGCCGTACGGACCGCGCTAACCACTACCACCTCTTTCATCAACTCTGCCTCCTCCTTTTTTTGAATAAACCCGTGCTTCTGCGTAATATTAACACGTTATACAGCCCAACACGGTATCTCTGTCGCCTCAGTTTAACCCTAAAATACTGACACTGCAAACGTTCTGCGACGGCACCCCACCAAGATTATGCGTTAAGCCAAGAGTGGGGTTTTTTACCAGACGCTCCTCCGGCCACCGCCTTAAAAGCTGGTTATAGATTTCATAGATCATACGCAGCCCGGAAGCGCCAATCGGGTGTCCAAAACATTTCAGCCCGCCATCAGGTTGACAGGGAACCTGACCGCCAAGATCGTAGAAGCCGTTAATGATATCATCCGGTCCCTGCCCGGGCGATGATATAAACAGGTCTTCCATGGTCACCATTTCGGTGATGGAAAAACAGTCATGTACCTCGAGCATGCTGATTTCTTCGCGGGGGTTGGTAATTCCCGCTTCCTGATAAGCCCGCTGCGCGGCTTTCCTGGTCGTCAGAAATCCGGCGCCATCCCATTTGGTATGGAGCAATTCTTCCCCCGAACTGACTGCAATCTGCAACGCCTTTACCTTGACCAGATCCTGGCCGGCCTTGAGCTTACCGGCTATCTCAGGAGTAGTTACAATTGCCATTGCTGAACCGTCACTTACACCGCAGCAGTCAAATAAACCAAGTGGATAAGCTACAAACGGCGAATCGGCTATCTGAAATTCGCTGATCTCCTTGCGCAGATGAGCACGCGGATTCTTAGCCCCGTTCTGATGGCTTTTCCAGGAGATATGGGTAATCGCTTCCTTGATTTTTTCCATCGGCACGCCGTAACGGGCCGCGTAGGCAGTGGCCAGTTGTGCAAACATTCCTGGTGCCGTAGCATTCGGGCTGAGCAAACGGTAAAGTTGTCCGAAAACCGGCGAATCGGGCAGACCACCATAACCAACATCCTTGAGCTTTTCCACCCCTGCGGCGAGAACTATGTCATAGGCCCCTGAAGCAACAGCATAACAAGCACCACGAAAAGCTTCCGTCCCCGACGCACAGAAATTTTCAACGCGGGTGATCGGGATAAATGGCAGATGCAGAGCGTTGCCCAGGTAACAGCCACCCTTGCCGATATTGACTTCATCAACGTGGCTGCCGATCCAGGCCGCCTGAATCTCTTTTTTCTCAACCCCTGCATCGGTCAGACATTCCTGAAAAGCCTCCAGCAGCAGGTCACTGGAATCATCTTCCCACCGTTCGCCGAAAACAGTGCACCCCATCCCTAAAATAGCCACCTTATCTCTGATGCCATCAGCCATCCTGAGACACCTCCTCTGCCGGAACCGCTTTCCAGAAATAGAAAGTGGTATCCCGTTTGGTATCGATATATTTGATGCGGAAAGTAAAGCGGACAGGCCTACCGACCTGCAGATCTTCAAAGGTGCAATCGGTAAAATCCATCAGGCTCCGGCCACCTCCGGTGAAATCAATATTCCCATAAACTGCCGGAGGGTTAATGGTAGCAGCCAACAGATCAGATGTAAAACTAAATATTTTACCGCCCTTATCGGCCAGAGCAGCTGGCTCCATCCTGTCGACAGCTCCGCAGTCCGGATTAACACAAACCCGCTGCGGTGGGTATTGCTGGGTGCCGCATACCAGGCAGCGGGTTCCCTGCAAACCCAAGATTGCCTTGCGGTTGCGCCAGACCATAGACCATCGGGTTAACCGATCTTCTTCACCGCGCATCCCCACTTCTGCTGGAACCATATCCCGCCATGTCAGGTACTTCGTATAGTTATCCAGTTCTACCTGATGTTTGATCGCATCAGATACCCTTTTGCGATGCTTAAATTCGGTGATCTCTTCAGTAACTTCAAAATAAAGTGCATCGCAGCCGTTGCCATAACTGACCAGGAGTAGTCTGTCGCCCGGCACGGCATCTTCCAACGCTCGTGCCAGCATTAACAAAGGGTGAGCAGCGCCGGTATCACCGGCATCCATAAGCAGTTCATCTTGAACCTGTTTCGACTCCAGGCCCAGCTTACGGTTTATATTCTTGCGGGCGGCACCGTAATAGCAGGGATAAATAACCTTGTTAAAATCAGAAATATTAAGACCGTACTTTTTACATAAACCGGCAATCGCCCGCGGAATGAGACGATCATAACCCAAGTCGCGAATCCAGCGTTCTTCCCACTGCCGATCATACCTGGAATTGGCACCGCGCAGGTGATCCACAAAATCACAGGACAGCGCATAAGATCCTTTAAATTCGGCGATTACCTGCTCGTTGCCGAGCAGCAAAGCCGCTGCACCGTCTCCAAATACCATTTCCTGAACGGAACTAACCTTCCCTAAACGACAGTCGGCAGCACAAACAATCGCCGACTTTCCACTGCCGGAGCCAATAAATTCAAGGGCTGAAAGCAGAGCCGTAGTTCCGGCCTTCAGTGACCCACCAAAATCGGCACTGCGGATTTCTTCCTGCGCACCGAGGGCCCCAGCCACTAAATTGGCATTTTGACGTTCTTTAAAAGGGGCCGTAGTAGTAGCAAAATATACCGCTTCGAGATCATCTGCTTTAAAATTGCGCATGCACCGGGAACCGGCCTCAACAGCCATGGTAATGGAGTCTTCGTCATAGTTCGCCACAGCTTTTTCGCCGGCGGCATTCATGATTGTCGCCGGGTTAAGCCAGCCTACGGCACTAAAGATGGTCATCCGGTTTAAACGGTACCGCGGGATATAACCGGCATAAGAGCTGATTCCAATCACAGTTTAATCACACTCCCTTCATATCATCCTGTTCTGAACATCGAAACTGCCAACCATAAGCACTAAAAAAATAAAATTACGCAGCTTTTACATCTTTATCATTCAACATTATCCAATGGTTTTTGGCTGAACCGCCACGATGAAATAACCATCACGGCAATACTTCTTGTCCGGAAACGGGGATTTTAAAGCACTCGATTCAGCCAGACAGCAGCGTTTGTCAGGCAATACTCTCCGCGTTCAGCGGTTTTACAGCGAATGATAATTTTATCCGGCTCCACCTCCCACATTTCCGTAACGATTGTTTCTCCGGGAAAAACGTGGCGCGAAAAGCGTACTTTAATCGCTTTAAACCTGGCCGGATCATTGGCGCAGTATTCCTGCAAAACAGCTCTGCCGGCAAAACCAAAAGTGCAAAGACCGTGTAAAATCGGCTTTTCGTATCCGCCAAAAGCAGCAAAACCGGGGTCGGCATGCAATGGATTTACGTCTCCGGATAGACGGTAAAGCAATGCCTGCTGGGGTAAAGTTTGCATCGCAACAACCCTGTCTGGTTCTCGGTCAGGAGGTTCCAACCCAGGTTCAGGGCCTCTATCCCCGCCAAATCCACCTTCGCCTCGGATGAAATTGCTGAAACGGTTCGTAAAAATCGTTTCGCCCTTGGAATTTTTTGTAATTACGTCAATTTCAACCAGGGCACCCTTACCTTTGTCATAGATACCGGCAATTTTCGGGTAGGAAATTAGTTTTCCTTCGACCGGGATAGTTTGGTACAGCTCCAGATACTGCTCCCCGTGCAGGAGCATGGCCAGGTTGAAATCCATCCCCTCCATACCGACGATACTCAACACAGAGCCAAAAGGAGGAACAACACCGAACGTGGGTAATGTTTCAAGTTCATTTTCATAGGTAAACTTGAGGTCCTCCGGCCTGGCCCCGGCACCGATTCCCAGGGCGTACAAAATTACATCTTTAGCGGTATAAACATGTTCGAGAGGAGGCAGTTCTTTTCCTACTAACTTGGGATCAATAGGCATTATAAAACCCCTTTCTGCTGCTTCTTGCAACGCTACTCAATAATCATCCTGGACATAATCGTTCCTGCCTGTTCCATAGCAGACGAAAACTCACTGCCACCTTCCAGGCTCATGATTTGATCTAACTTATCAACAACCATCTCTACGGTAATTTCTTTGTTCGAATTAAATACGATGCCAGGCCCTTCGACCACAGCTGCCCGGCTGAAGTAACCACCGCCTGCACTAAACATTTTTCCGGATTCCTTACATCCTTCGGAGCACAGCCAGGCCACAATCGGAGCCACAAATTCCGGTTTTACCTTGGCAATAACTTCTTCTGGTATCACAGTAAAAGTAAGCCGCGTCCCTGCGGTTGGGATAATCGTGTTAGCCATTATATTATAGCGGGCCCCTTCCTGGGCCACGCAATTCATCATCCCGGCAATACCCATTTTAGCAGCGCCATAGTTGGTCTGACCAAAGTTGCCATAAAGTCCGGCTGCCGAGGCTGTGGATACGATACGCCCATAAGCCTGCTCTTTCATCTTTGCAAAAGCGGCCTTGGTGCAGAAAAAAGTACCATCCAAGTGAACAGACATAATTTTCCTGTAATCTTCCATCTCCATCTTGAGCAAACTCTTGTCCCGCAAAATACCGGCGTTGTTAATTAAGATATCAATTGTTCCGTAGCTGTCAATCGCTGTCTGAATAATTTTTTGTGCGCTTTCCCAATCAGCAACACTGTCATAGTTGGCAACAGCTTCTCCGCCGGCGGCTTTGATTTCATTGACAACCAGCTGTGCCGGAGTGGCATCAGAACCGCTGCCGTCAAAAGTACCCCCGAGGTCATTAACGACAACTTTGACACCGCGAGCAGCGAGCAGCAACGCATAAGCCTTTCCCAGGCCGCCTCCGGCTCCGGTTATTACAGCCACTTTCCCATCAAACCTGACATTTTCCATAATTGCCATTCCCCCTTGTGATTAAAAAGTAAATACAGTGTATTTTATTGCACGCCTTAAATCAATAGCATCAGTCAGTTATAAATTCAGACAATAGCGCGCACTAATGAACAAGCGTTGACAATGTTCTCAGGGAAATATAAAACAAACGGGCATCCCTCATTCGGCATATCTTCCATAAAATACTTGTTGGTTGGTGACATACGGTGATATACTGTTCAAGCTCTCTTAAACGGGAAGCTCATCAGCTTAGTTCCAGAACTTTCCAGACCAGTTTTTCAATTCCCGAAGTCACATCCGAAATGCCAGGCCCCAACATATAGGCCGGGCTGGAAACCACTTTGTTTTTCTCGTCAACGGCAATATCGTCGACTTTGCGGTTAACGTGTTTCCCGCCCATCGACTCAATCGCTGCCGAAGTCTCCGGATCAGAGCCAATAGTTAATAAAGGGCTATATTCTCCCAGCACTTTGGCCGCTACTACCGGTGCAATGCAAATAAACCCCAGCGGTTTACCGGCAGCGTGCATCTCCCTGATCAACCGCTCTGTCTCCGGCTCAACAGTACAATTCCATCCTTTGAAAGCAAAATCAGATAAGTTTTTGGCAGCACCGTAGCCACCAGGGAAAATTAAACCATCGAGATCTGCTGCGCTGATATTATGCATATCCATAATACTGCCCCTGGCAATACGCGCGCCTTCTGCTAACATGCCTCTTGTTTCCGTGGCAACCACCTGTCCGCTGAGATGATCGATCACATGGTGCTGTGGTTTGCCGGGTGCAAGGCAGATCACTTGCGCCTCTGCCTTGGCCAAAAACAACAAAGTAAGCACTGCTTCATGGATCTCGGTGCCATCGTAAACACCGCACCCCGCCAAAACCACTCCAACCCGTTTATCTGGATACTTCGTCAACCTCAATTCCTCTCTCATCAATAGAATACCCCCATACAGCCAAGGATTAAGAATTAGATGTCGCCCGGAAAGCAATGTTTCGCACAGCCCAAATAAACTGTTACTTTATTCTAATTATAACTAAATTCCAGAAATAATGAAATGTTTTTTCCTGCCCCTGTTTTTCCTGCCCATTCCTGCAGATGAGGTGCTCACAGCCAGCCGTGAAGGACGTGGGGTTGCAGTGGCGAAGATATATCAGGTGGATTAGTCAATATCCCCAATTTGTTCTGCAAGCATAGAAAATATCTTATTCGGAGGAGGTAGCTTGATTGAGAAAGATGCGTATCGGTTTTATCGGAGCAGGTCTGAACGCTCATGGGCACGCAATCGCCCTGCGCTCTATTATTGAAAGTTCGGCCCTGGGAGAGGCTACGGCAGAATTGGCCCAGGTCTATGATATTGACTCCCAAAAAACGGCAGTATTTGCTGATCAGCATGGTGTGACTGCGGTGGCAACGGAAGCCGAAGAAATGTTTAAAAACCGAAGACTGGATGCCGTCTATATTTGCACACCCACTTCCAGCCACAAAGACTATTTTCTCAAAGCGGCGGAAGCGGGGAAGCATATTTTTGTTGAAAAGCCGCTGGCGTTTACCACCGTTGATATCAGGGAAATGATTACGGCCAGGGAAAAAGCGGGCATTAAAGCCCAGGTAGGGTTGGTGCTTCGTTTTGAACCAGTTTTCTGGTTCATCAAACAGCTGATCGAGAAAGAGCGGGAAAATTTTGGTTCACCGTTGAGTTTCTCTATCCGCTCTGACCAGGAATGGCCCTTATGCGGTTCGTTCCACGACTCGTCCTGGCGTTCGGACCCCGACGAAGCTTTTGCTGGATGCCTCTTTGAACATTCTATCCACGATGTGGATTTAATTCGTTATCTTTTTGGCAAAGTAAACGACCTGTCTGCATTTATCGGTTACCGCTCTCCGA
>DATIKA010000074.1:0-2425 GCA_035478055.1 Candidatus Limnocylindrales bacterium
GAGGCATAACGATATGCCAGTCGAACAAATTTGCGGATACGGAGCTCTAGTTCGGCTGTAGCGGCTTTTGTAAAGGTTACCATTAGCATCTTATCAATGGGAACCTCCTTCTCAAGGATCAATCGCAGCACTAGCAGGGCCACCGAATAGGTTTTTCCCGTTCCTGCGCTGGCTTCAATCAGCTTGGAGCCACTGAGCTCCGCATCTTGTATGTTAAGCTCCTCCATTTTCTTGCTGACTAAGGTTTAACAATCCTGCAATTTTCTTGATCTGATCCACATCCGTTTCGCTAATGCTTTCAAAATATCCAGTTTCCAAAAGGTTTGATACATATTTGTTCGCAGGCATATTAGCATATTGGTTGCCATATGCTTCTGCTATCAAAGCATCTAAAACAGATTCAGGAGAGATTGCTTGCCCCACCTCGGGCGGTTTTGTGGCATTAAGAGTAAATATCAGAGGTTGTGACTTCCCTTTTTTAAGGTACCCAACAAGCTCAACAAGCTTTTCTTTTGCGCATACCGGCTCAACTTCCGGGATGGCCAAATCAATTACCTTAATGCTGTTACCGTTCTTCTCCAGAGCCAGCAACCTTGCAGAGGTGATTTTGCCTGCGGCATATAATAACAAAGCATTAAGGTAAGCCCGGGACTTGTATTTTTCATTACTGCCGGATGTGGAGGTACTTACATGAATATACTCTTCTCCCCATACCCCATCAATGGTGCCGGTGATCCTGAGATCATTCACATCTAAGTCAATGTTTATACTACTTTCATTCTTGCCATCCGTAAGCTCAGTGTACCTGTTTCTTAACAGTTCCATTTCTTCCAAATACGTCTCCACCGTTGCCCGCCCAATGTTTTTTAGAGGGAGTTCACCTTTTTTGATGTGTTCCTGAATAAAGGCCGTAAGTTCTTCATCTGAATCTCCCTTGTATTTCAGTAGTTTATTTTTGATGTGCCACTTTTGCAGGGCATCCAATTCAAATAATTCCGTTTCCGGCAAAGTATCGTCTTCGTCGCCATCATATATAATACCCAGTACTTTGTTAAAGTGCCAGTCGATGGGGGCTTCAAAGAATTTTACGAAATCGTTGACCCAGATCTCCTCTTTCGGGGCTTCTGATTTGTCTGAACCATTAGAGGGTTTATGATCGTTTGTTTTGTGTGCATTTTCGTTTGGCGGGGCATTGTAGAGGTAGGTAAAAAGCTCCTTGTTGTTGTATCTGTTGCTGAATCCGTGCAGGGGGTGCTTCACGGCCTGCAGTTCCAGATAGTCCATTAGATTGTCTAGCACGATGGACGGGGGTATTTCGCTATTGTCTTTTACGTTTTGCCCGATACAGCTCAGGTATAGCTTTTGGTGGGCGGACATCAGGGTGTCGAGGAAGAGCGATTTGTCGGCTTCCTTTTTGGAGCGGTCGCCGGTCTGGTAATCGCTGTCCATCAAGTCGAAACCCAGGTGCTGGTCCTGCCGCGGGAAAACGCCATTGTCGAGCCCTACAAAGGCTATGACCTTATAAGGCAGGCCGCGGGAGGGGATAGCCGAAGTAAAAGTGATGGCACCCGAATTCATCTCATGCTCGAGGCTCTCGGTAAAGAGGCGCTTTTTCAATTCGTTCAGAAACACAGCCCAGGGCACTTCCTTGTTGGCCACATCTTCGGGCAGCCGTTCGGTAAACCCCATGGCACGGTATATTTCATTGCGCTCCTGGCGGTCTTCTTTGCTGAAGTCGTTGCTCCATACCATTTTATCCATCACTTCTTCCAGCAACAGCAGCTTCCATTCTGCCAGGGTGCGGGGTTTTCCTTGCTCGTCAAAAAGGCTCTGCATGTCGTCCACAAAAGCCTTTAGCCGCAACATGTCGTGGCTGGCAGAGGCTTCAGCATCCTTGTAGGGGTAATTGGTCAGGCCTTCTTCTCCCAGGAGTTTTTTATCGTCCTCTGTAAGCCGGTGTGACACATCAAAGGCTTCGTCGGTGAGCATGGCATAGCCCAGAATGATTTTTTCCAGACCGTACTTCCAGCTCACAAAGTGGGTATCATCTTCCAGCCTGTTGGTGCGCCCGAAGCGGACCCCAACTTTCTTAACCACCCCGCGGAAGTAGCTGGTGTCTTCAATGCGGTATGCTTTGCCGATGCGGTTCTGTTCGAGCAGTTCGGCCACCTTCTCCGAGGCTAGATCATCTTCGCCCATATTCACTATCAGTTCCAGGGCAGAGGTGATGCTGTCTCCCGTGTTTTTTGCAGCACCCGAAACCCTGTGGGGCAGGCGGACGGGAGCATTGCGGAATACTGCCTTGATGAAAGGCTCGTATTTGTTGATGTCGGGTGTGATCACCAGCACATCGCGCGGCTTCAGTGTCTGGTCATTTTCAAACAGGTCGAGCAGGTAGTTGTAAAGCGTCTCCACCTCGCGCACG
>DATIKA010000075.1:0-6661 GCA_035478055.1 Candidatus Limnocylindrales bacterium
CGCGGTAGCCGAGTGGGTATATAAGAACAATAAGCATGCAGGTGCCACCACAAACACCCTTTCTGCCGCCAAATGTTTATACCTTGCGGTGCGTGGAAGCGACACGGTTCTCGCTGTCGCGGCAATTGTCATGGATAAGGAAACGCCTTTGGAAGCTTTTGAAAAGAGTCTGATGATTGCCATGCTGGGAGAGTGCGCGCTGGTGCTAGAAAAAGAACGGTTGAACGAAACGCAGAAACAGATTTCCATGCAAATACAGCAGGAGCAGCTCCGCGTCAACTTACTCCGGGCGATTTCCCACGATTTGCGCACTCCACTCACCAGTATTTCCGGCAATGCAGGCGTTCTCATGGGGAACTCCGAAGTGCTGAATGAAGCACAGAAAAAAGGCCTTTACACTGAAATCTTCGACGATTCCATGTGGCTAATCAATTTGGTGGAAAACCTGCTTTCCATTACCCGAATTGACGATGGTACATTAAATTTGAATATGCAGCCCGAGCTTTTGGAGGAGGTCATCGCGGAGGCGTTGCTTCATATCAACCGTAACAGTGTGGAGTATAAAATAGAAACCGTATTGGATGACGAGCTTCTGATGGCAAAAATGGATTCCCGGCTGATTATTCAGGTTTTGATCAATATTGTGGACAACGCCATAAAATATACTCCGCCCGGATCTCATATCACCATTTCAGCAAGACGTGAAAAACAGATGATTCTCGTAGAAATCGCCGACAACGGCCCCGGCATATCGGACGAAATCAAGGCCAAGATGCTCGATATGTTCTATACGGTAAATAACATCCGTAGGAATGGGCGGCGTGGCCTTGGCTTGGGTCTTTACCTATGCAAATCTATTATTAATGCCCATGGTGGCATAATCTATGTAAAGGACAATGTCCCGCGTGGTACGGTATTTTGCTTTACCTTGCAGGCAGAAGAGGTGAATGTTCATGAATAAACCCTTGATCCTTGTGGTGGAGGACGATAAGGCGATCCGCAAACTGATTACCACAACATTGGAAACACAGGGATACCAGTATCATACGGCCGATACTGGCAAAGGCTCGATTTTTGAAGCTGTCTCCAAGCCACCGGACATTATGATTCTGGATTTAGGGCTTCCGGACATAGATGGTGTAGACATCATTAAAAAGGTTCGGGCATGGTCAAACATGCCCATTATTGTGGTCAGCGCACGCAGTGAGGATCGTGACAAAATTGACGCGCTGGACGCCGGCGCGGATGACTATCTGACAAAACCGTTCAGTGTGGAAGAATTGCTGGCGCGACTCCGGGTCAGTCTGCGCAGGGTCCGTTATGACAGTGAAAAGCTGCTGAGGGATGCGTCCATCTTTACTAACGGGAATTTGAAGATCGATTATGCGGCGGGCTGCGTATGGCTGGATGGAGAAGAAATACACTTGACCCCCATCGAATATAAGCTCTTGTGCCTTCTGGCAAAAAATGTAGGAAAAGTCATGACACATAATTTTATACTCCATGAAATATGGGGTAATTATGCCAACGACATTCCTGCCCTGCGTGTTTTTATGGCAACACTGCGAAAAAAGGTGGAAAAAACTCCTTCGCAACCAAAGTATATTCAAACGCATATCGGCGTCGGCTACCGGATGCTAAGGGTTGGTGATGACGACAAGCCTTTTGACATAAACTCCTAAAACTGGAATCATTCATGTTTTAATTTTAAATACTAACCCATGACTTAAAAAAAAGTCATGGGTTAGTATTTTTTTTTTTTTGAACTTTGGCTTAGATTGTTACCCTTAAATATGATCTTAATATAGTTTTAATTCGTCCGTGGAAACCCTAACCCCAAACTAATAACAGAAATGATACACTGAGTCAGAAATCAAATAGAGATGCACAATTTGCTCATGGCTAAACTCAAACAATAAAGAGGGACTTAATATGGTTTTTGTGATGTCTGGCTTTTGGCAATCTTCTTAATCGTCGGAAGTTGTCAGCTTTGGTTCATCTGTGCTCACACAGAGACAAACTGTTTGCCCCGGATCTTTCGGAGGGGGGAATGGATATTGCGGGCTTAGCCTTCTGCCGAAAGCCTGCTGTCATCGCAATAGAAGATATCCATGGATTATGATGGAAAACACGGAAAGGACTTGAGGCATATGGGAGTTGTTTTAGCAATATCGAGCTTAATCGGTCTTGCTTTACTGATTTACTTATTTTATGTCTTATTTCGAGGTGAGGAATTATGAGCTATATCATATGGCAGGATATCTTCTATATCGCCCTTTTGATTGGCCTGTCCATTCCATTGGGCATCTATATATATAAGGTGATGACTGGGCAAAAGGTATTTTTAACCCGTGTGCTTACTCCTGTGGAAAACGGAATCTATAAAGTCATGGGAATCCGGAACGATGAGCAGATGGGGGCAAAAAAATATGCGCTTTCAGTTATTGCCTTCAGCGCCATTTGTCTTGTGTTTCTATGGGCATTGCAAATGTTGCAGGGTATATTGCCACTAAACCCCGAGGGAATGGAAGGCACAAACTGGCATTTGGCTTTCAATACATCCGCAAGCTTTGTTTCCAATACAAACTGGCAGGCGTATTCGGGTGAATCCACGTTGTCCTATCTGACACAGTCGCTGGGACTTACCGTTCAGAATTTCGTGTCGTCAGCAGCGGGAATGGCGGTATTGTTCGTATTGATCAGAGGATTTATTCTCAAAAAGAAAACTACCGTGGGAAACTTTTGGGTGGATTTAACAAGGACAACCCTCTATATTTTGATTCCCCTTTCACTAACCGTCGCGGTTTTGCTTACATCTCAGGGTGTGGTACAGACGCTCAGCACCTATAAGGATGTTGCGACTTTGGAAAGCGGAGCTGTTCAGACCATACCGTTGGGTCCGGCAGCCAGTCAGATTGCCATCAAGCAGCTTGGAACAAACGGAGGCGGATTCTTCGGAGCCAATTCAGCCTTTCCTCTTGAAAATCCCACACCGTTGTCTAACCTGATACAGGTACTGTCCATCCTTCTAATTCCGGCGGCGCTTTGCGTCACCTTTGGAAAGGCGGTAAAGGACAGCAAACAAGGCATAGCGATCTATGCCGCCATGATGATATTGTTTGTAGTCGCCCTTGCGGCAACAACGATCTTCGAGCAGTTTACCGGACCGGTTTTCAACGGCGTGGCGGCTTCCGGCAGCATAGAGGGCAAAGAGATTATTCATGGTATTGGCGCATCCTCTCTGTGGGCAACCGCTACCACGGCAGCATCCAACGGCTCGGTGAATTCCATGCACGGCAGCTTTACCCCACTGGGCGGCATGATTCTTATGTTCCTGATACAGCTTGGTGAAATTGTCTTCGGCGGTGTGGGGAGCGGATTATACGGGATGCTGGCTTTTGTCCTGCTCACGGTGTTTATTGTGGGCTTGATGGTCGGCAGGACGCCGGAATATTTAGGGAAAAAGGTGGAGTCCTATGACATGAAAATGGTGTGTCTGATAGTCCTGGTTCCCTTGCTGTTAACGCTGCTCGGCACCGCTGCGGCCGTTGTCATGCCTGACGCGGCCTCATGGCTGACCAATTCCGGCGCTCGCGGTTTTTCGGAGATTCTCTATGCATTTTCCTCCATGGGTAACAACAATGGAAGTGCATTTGCTGGGTTTAACGCGAACACCGTATTTACCAACGTTACAGGCGGGGTTATCATGCTGCTGGTCCGCTTTATTCCCATGGTGGCCGCTATTTTTCTTGCTGGCAACATGGCGCAAAAGACAATGGTCGCCGTCAGCGAGGGAACCTTGTCTACCAGCAACACCATGTTTATTGGACTTTTAATCGGGGTTATCCTCATCATCGGCGCGCTGAGCTTTTTGCCGGCATTGGCCCTTGGCCCGATTGCCGATTACCTTACGACGCGATAGAAAGAGGCGATCGAAATGGAAAAGAAAGTTGTTGATAAAAACATTTTTGTGGACGCACTGAAGCAGTCTTTTGTAAAGCTTGCTCCCCATGTGCAGGTGAAAAATCCTGTCATGCTGGTAGTCTATATAGGAGCTATCCTGACAACCGCCCTTTATTGCCTGTCTTTTGCCGGAATTAAAGATGAAAGCAGCGGTTACATTCTAGCCATCTCTCTGATCTTGTGGTTTACTGTACTATTTGCCAACTTTGCGGAATCCATCGCAGAAGGGCGCGGGCGCGCACAGGCCGATACCCTCCGCAAGGCACGAAAGGATGTAAAGGCAAGAAAGCTGAAATCGGCGGATAATGTGGACAGATATACCGAAGTGTTGTCCGCTGATTTGAAAAAAGGAGATATCGTCTACGTAAAAGCCGGCGAGCAAATCCCCATGGACGGCGAGGTGATCGACGGCGCGGCGTCCGTCGATGAGAGCGCCATTACCGGTGAATCGGCACCGGTCATCCGCGAATCGGGTGGCGACCGGAGTGCCGTTACCGGAGGAACGACACTGGTATCCGACTGGCTGATTATTGAGGTTACAGCTGAAGCAGGAGAAAATTTTCTCGACAAAATGATTTCTATGGTGGAGGGCGCATCCAGAAAAAAGACGCCGAATGAGATTGCCCTGCAAATTTTGCTGGTGACCCTCACCATCATATTCCTGGTGGTCGCAGCGACATTGCTGCCCTTCTCCGAGTTTGCGAGCAGTCAGGCTGGGGCAGGCTCGGCCATTTCCATTACTAACGTCATTGCCCTTTTGGTGTGTCTTGCCCCTACTACCATCGGCGCACTCCTTTCCTCCATCGGCATCGCGGGTATGAGCCGTCTGAATCAGGCCAATGTGCTGGCGATGAGCGGGCGCGCTATCGAAGCCGCTGGGGACGTAGATGTACTCTTGCTGGATAAGACCGGCACCATTACCTTGGGGAACCGGCAGGCAAGCGAGTTTCTACCGGTAAGCGGCGTGACGGAGCAGGAACTGGCGGATGCCGCCCAGCTTTCCTCCCTTGCTGACAAAACGGCCGAGGGAAGAAGCATCGTGGTTTTGGCAAAGGAGAAATTCGGGATACGGGGCAGAGAGCTTTCCAGGCTCAATGCGACCTTTGTGGAATTTACGGCGAAAACGAGAATGAGCGGTATCAACTATCAGGGGATCGAAATCTGTAAGGGCGCCGCTGATGCTGTAAAAGCCTTCGTATTGAAGAAAGGAGGCGAATACCCGGACGAATGTGAACAGATTGTAAAACGTGTTGCCGGAGCCGGTGGCACTCCCCTTGTGGTGGCCAAAAACAATCAGGTGCTGGGCGTGGTCTATCTGAAGGATATCGTCAAAAACGGTGTGAAGAAGCGCTTTGAGGACCTGCGCAAGATGGGCATCAAGACCATCATGATTACCGGCGACAATCCTATGACTGCAGCGGCTATCGCCGCAGAGGCAGGTGTAGACGATTTTCTGGCGGAGGCCACACCGGAAGCCAAGCTGACGCTCATCCGTGACTATCAGGCCAAAGGTCATTTGGTGGCCATGACGGGTGACGGCACCAACGACGCTCCGGCGCTGGCGCAGGCAGATGTCGCTGTCGCGATGAACACCGGCACGCAGGCGGCGAAGGAAGCGGGCAACATGGTGGATTTGGATTCCAGTCCCACCAAGCTCATTGATATCGTACGAATCGGCAAGCAGCTCCTGATGACAAGAGGAGCTCTTACTACCTTTAGTGTGGCAAACGATGTGGCCAAGTATTTTGCGATTATTCCGGTATTGTTCTTTGGGATTTACCCGCAATTGACCGCCTTGAACCTCATGGGGCTGACCAGTTCCACAAGCGCTATTCTCTCAGCGATTATTTATAACGCACTGATTATCATTGCACTCATCCCGCTGGCGCTCAAGGGCGTGAAATACCGTGAGTTGCCTGCCGGAAAGCTGCTCCAAAGGAACATGCTGATTTACGGCCTGGGAGGTATTGTGGCGCCTTTCATCGCCATTAAGCTGATTGATATGCTGCTGACCGCATGCGGCATTGCGTGAGGAGGATAGATATGAGCAAGATGATGAAAGTGTTAAGACCGGCGTTTTTATGCTTTGTTGTCATGACAATACTCTGTGGTATCATTTACCCCGCTATTGTGACTGGTATCGCTCAAGCAGTGTTTCCGGATAAAGCAAACGGCAGCATAATCACCGTGACATTAAAGGATGGAACGAAAATAGATTTAGGTTCCGCATTGATTGTACAGGAATTTACGAAGCCTGAATATCTGATTGGAAGACCGATGGGTACGACAAACCTGTCGCCCGTGGGGGAAGAACAGGAAAAACTCGTACAGGAGCGTATCGATTGGTGGCATTCCATCGATCCGGATAACAAGGCGGATATTCCAATGGATCTGGTTACGGCCTCCGGCAGCGGCGTAGACCCAAATATTTCACCTGAAGCGGCGGAGTATCAGGTAGCCCGCATTGCAAAGGAAAGAGATATGAGCGAGGACGCTATAAGAGCAATCATGGAAAAATATACCACAGGACGCTTCCTTGGCTTTTGGGGGGGAACCGGCCGTAAATGTTTTGAAAGTCAATTTGGCGATGGGCGGTTTGCTATAAAAATAGAGCCACCCTCAAAACTTGGGTATAACCAAATAAAAGTAGCTGGCCTATCCTCAGGGGAAATTCAAGTATCACCAGATAATCACCTCG
>DATIKA010000076.1:0-3493 GCA_035478055.1 Candidatus Limnocylindrales bacterium
CTGCAGCGGAGATTCAGCCGCCATCAGCTCTTCAAACAAGCGCACCCGCACGGTTTGAGAAGCTGAGAAGGTGATCAAGCCTCGTCTTACCTTGCCCCGACCATCGGCAATAGCCACCGGATCATTTACCCGCAAACGCAACACCCGGTGGGCATGGTTGACGTCATTGCCAACCAATTCTACTTCCGTATCAACGGACAACAATTGATCTTCCAAAAAAAAATAAGGCCCCGGACTTTCCAATCCGGTGTATTTATCCACTGCCAAAAGCATCTTTCATACGGTCAATAAAACTTTTCCCTTCCAGGCCAACTTCCTCACCACTTAAATGTGCAAGCTCCAACAGCAGCTCTCTCTGACGGGAGCTGAGACGTTTGGGCACCTGCAAATTCACTTTAACCCTCAGGTCACCTTTTCCTGAACCGCGCAGATGCGGCATCCCATATCCTCTAATCCTGAATGTGGCACCCGGCTGTGTTCCCTCGGGAACCCTCAGTTTGGCATTTCCATCGAGAGTGGGCACCTCCAGTTCTACCCCCAAGGCTGCCTGGCTGATACTGATCGGCAGTTCCAAAATCAAATCGCTTCCCTGTCGCTGAAACCGCTTATGCAAGAGAATAGTTATCACCACATAAAGATCACCTGGTGGACCACCTCGCAAACCAGCTTCTCCGCCGCCGCTTACACGTAATTGCGAGCCATGTTCAATACCGGCCGGAATTTTAACCTCTATCTTTCGTTCTTTCACCACACGTCCCTGAGCGTTGCAGACAGGACATGGATCTTTGATGATACGCCCCTCGCCACGGCAAGAGCTGCACGCCTGTGTATTGACAAAACGGCCAAACGCAGTGTTTCTGGCAAACTGCTGCTGCCCGCTGCCTTTACAGGTAGAACAGGTTTCCGGGCTGCTGCCAGCCTTTGCCCCACTACCCTGGCAGGAGAGGCATGTTTCGGAGCGCGGTATTTTCAGCTCCCTCACTCCACCATGGTAAGCTTCCTCCAAAGTCACGTCCATATTGTAGCGTAAATGGCTTCCCTGTTCCGGTCCGGGTGGTCGGCGCCGACCACCCATTCCGCCGAAAAATTGCGCAAAAATATCTTCTACACCATCAAAGCCAAAACCTCTGAAGCCGGTGCCGCCAAACCCTTCGAAACCGCCGCCTGCACCGTTATTACCGGCTTGATGACCAAAGCGATCATATTGCTCCCGCTTCTGCGGATCGCTTAAGACATCATACGCTTCTTTTATTTCCAGGAATTTTTTTTCTGTTTCCTGATCATCTTTATTGAAGTCCGGGTGATACTCGCGAGCCAGGCGTCTGAAGGCCTTCTTGATCTCATCAGCAGATGCTCCGCGTCCAATACCCAGTACTTCGTAATAGTCCCGTTTGCTCATACCCCGTTATCATCCTTCTTAGAAAAAACTATTTATGATAATCTTACTTGCCTTCTTCCTCATCCTGGATGTCGTAATCGGCGTCAACAACGTTATCCGCCTCCGCACCGGAACCAGGTGTTGTTTCAGCTTTTTCTCCTGCCGATTCCGTTTGCTTTGCCTTGGCCTGTTCGTAGAGTTTCGTTGACAGTTCGTGCATGAACCCGTTAAGTTTTTCTGTAGACTGCTTGATCCGCTCAAGATCTTCGCCCTTTGATGCCTGACGCAGTTCTTCTACAGCCTTGTTTACCTCTGCGCTTTTGTCAGGCTCCACTTTATCACCTAAATCTTTCAGTGCCTTTTCAGCACTGTAAGCCAGAGAATCAGCCTGGTTACGGGCTTCAGCCAGTTCCTTGCGCTTGAGATCTTCCTCAGCAAATTTCTCCGCGTCATTCACCATCGTATTGATCTGATCTTTTCCCAATCCGCTCGAAGCAGTTATAGTAATATTTTGTTCCCGGTTAGTAGCCAGATCCTTGGCCGACACATTCACGATACCATTGGCATCGAGATTAAAGCTGACCTCAATCTGGGGAATACCGCGCGGGGCCGGAGGAATTCCATCGAGAATAAAGCGCCCCAATGTCCTGTTATCGGCAGCCATAGCCCTTTCACCCTGCAATGCATGGATCTCCACGCTGGTTTGACTATCGCCAGCTGTGGAAAATATTTGTTTTTTCTCCGTGGGGATCGTCGTATTGCGCTCGATAATCTTGGTGAATACACCCCCAAGGGTTTCAATGCCAAGCGAAAGTGGCGTAACATCCAGCAGAAGAACATCTTTTGCTTCACCGCTCAATACTGCCGCCTGATAAGCGGCTCCCAGAGCTACCACTTCGTCCGGGTTAACACCTTTATGCGGCTCCTTGCCCAATAATTTGCGTATCGCTTCCTGAACAGCCGGCGTGCGGGTCGAACCGCCCACCAAAAGAATTCGATCGATTTCTTCGACCTTCAAACCGGCATCAGCCAGCGCCTGACGTGTCGGACCCATCGTCTTTTCCACCAGGTCGGCGGTAAGCTCGTCAAATTTAGCCCTGGTCAGAGGAATATTAAGGTGCTTGGGACCATCCTGTGTAGCGGTGATGAAAGGCAGGTTGATATCCGTGGTGATAACCGAAGAGAGTTCCACTTTGGCTTTTTCAGCAGCCTCACTCAGCCGCTGCATGGCCATCCGGTCTGTGCGCAAGTCAATACCCTGATCTTTTTTAAATTCATCGGCAATATAATCCATAATGCGCATATCAAAATCATCGCCCCCAAGACGGTTATTACCGCTGGTAGCTTTAACTTCTACCACATCATCGCCCAGCTCAAGCACAGAAACATCAAAGGTCCCTCCGCCCAAGTCATAGACAAGTATTTTCTGCTCGCCTTTCTTGTCAAGACCGTAAGCAAGTGCTGCTGCGGTAGGTTCGTTTATAATGCGTAACACCTCAAGGCCGGCGACTGTCCCGGCATCCTTGGTTGCCTGACGTTGGCTGTCGGTAAAATAAGCAGGAACAGTGATCACCGCCTGCGTGATTTTCTCGCCCAAAAAACTTTCCGCATCCGTCTTCAGTTTCTGCAATATCATCGCTGATATTTCCTGTGGCGTGAAATCCTTATCATCAATTTTCACCTTGAAGTTTGTGCCCATCTCGCGCTTGATCGACATCACAGTGCGATCAGGATTGGTAATCGCCTGTCGTTTAGCCACTTGCCCAACCAATCGCTGACCATCCTTGCTAAAAGCAACTACAGAAGGAGTAAGCCTGCTGCCTTCGGCATTGGCTATCACTTCGGGTTCACTACCAATCAATACAGCTACTACAGAGTTTGTCGTGCCCAGATCAATTCCAACAACTTTTCCCATGATAATGCCTCCTATAAAATGAAATCTATTAACGACAGCGTTTGATCAATCCTGGCAAACTTTAACCATCGAAGGGCGAAGCACTCGTTTATGGAAGCGGTAACCCTTCTGCAGTTCATCCAACACAACACCTGGTTCGTCCCGGTCACTGGCCACCTGCATCACCGCATGATGGCAGTGGGGATCAAAAGCCCGGCCGA
>DATIKA010000077.1:0-4392 GCA_035478055.1 Candidatus Limnocylindrales bacterium
TGAAAAAACGGTTTTCAACGGCTTACTTTTATGCTGTGGTAGCATTCACGGCAATATACCGGTCGGCCAGCTTTGGGTTCGAAAGGCACCTGGGTTTCCTTACTGCATTGAGCGCAGGTGGCAGAATATAAGCGCCGTTCCCCCTGAAAAACAGGCTGCTGGTTGTTAAAACTTCTGTTGTTCATCTGGCGGCTCTTCCGGGCTTCCCGGCAGGAAGGACAGCGCTTGGGAGCATGAACGTACCCTTTGGACTGGTAATCTTGTTGCTCTTCGACGCTAAAATTAAAGTTAACGCCACAATCAAAACAATCGATTGACTTTACTTGCAGATTCACTGAATGACCTCCTCTTCAAATTCTTATGTTTGAGTTCGGCCATCCAATACACGGGGAAATCTTTATGGGGTTTCAACGCAGTATGTAATAACCTAAACTGAAACTACTCTCTTTACAATATACTATAAGCGGCACATTTGCAAATACAGGCTCATTATTTCAGGCTAATTATAGAAGGGCAGATGAGCCAAATAAACAAAGCCAGTTATGTTGACATAATAGCAGCACAGGTTTTAGGCGGATGTACCCGGTACCCACCACATCACAAAAGATTTTGTTTCGCGCCGGAAAGTGATACCACCACTATTGTTTTCGGAAAGGAAATTGTCGACATTCTTTTTGAAGACCGGTGGAATTTCCGGAGTCACGCCCTGTAGTTTCCATAAATCAGCGTAGGCTTCTTCGCGGGACGCAAAGTCTTTGGTAAAACCATCGAGAACGATTTTAATATTTGGGTCATAACCCAGGTCATAGACCATGTTGTAGCTGATGTTATAACCTATTCGCCGGTCTATAGGCATTAACGGGAAAGTCCTGACACTTTCCACCCCTGCAAAAAGTTCGTTCAAAATCATCGGTATATACGGAGCATTAGCCCATGATATTATCACCACATATTTCCGAGCGAAGCGGCTGAGCTTCTTGATATCATAAATGCCTATAGATCGGGAGGCGATGACAATGTCATGCTGCTCAAGATTTTTACCTAAAACCGCATCCTTCCAGTCGAGAAGAAGTGGATTAAGGTTTTTTATCCCTGCTGCCCGCGCATTTCTGATACAATGCGCAAGCATTTTCTCCGATTGGTCTAAGGCCGTCACTGTCCTGGCTCGTTGTGCCAAAGGCACAGCGATACGACCTGGCCCGCAGCCAACATCCAGTACGGTATCATTCTCGTTGGTCTCAAATGCGTTGACCTGGTTCAGTGTATAGGACTTCTCCATTTTTGCCATCTGGTCATACATGTTAGCTAGATTATCGTCATCGAAAGTATTGCCACCCTTTCCTTTCATCACATCCAACGTCCTGGGGGGTGTGATTATTTCACGTATTTCTTCCCAGTTGACTATGCCAGCCATATTTCACCTCGTCTATAAGTTATTTTTTCTCTTTTCCGATACTTATCAATCGGGTATTGATCAGTATACAACGCAAATATTTCGTTTGGCGTCGTTATCGTATATAGTTTTAATAGAAAGTCCATACAGATTGGAGAGTGTGTCTGCGTTGAGTGTATCTGCTGCCTGGCCAACCCCGAGCACACCCTGGCGATTCAGAATAGCAACCTTTCCATTGAGTATAATCGCATGCTCTGGATTGTGGGTGGTCATGATCAGAGCGTATCCTTCTGCTGCCAGTTGACAGATCATTTGCACTACGCGGAATTGGTTTCCATAATCAAGATGTGCGGTAGGCTCGTCCAAGAGGATAAGTTGAGGCTGCTGCGTAATCACTCGCGCTAGCAAGACCTGCTGCCGTTCACCACCGGAGATTTCCGTGTAAACCCTGTCTCGCAGGTGCGTGATCCCCATCCGTTCTAAGGATTCATCGGCGATCTGGTAATCTTTGCGGCTGGGTGTGGTGTATGTGCCGATATAGGGCGTGCGCCCCATGACTGCGAATTCGCGCACAGTATAAGAGTATGTCGGCATGTGAATTTGCGGTACATACCCGATAATTCGAGCCACATCACGGATCAGCATTTTAGACATCGGACGTCCGTTTAGTAAAACTTCCCCCATCCTCGGTTTGTAGAGATTGGCAATGCAATTGAGGAGTGTAGTTTTACCCGAGCCGTTGGTGCCTAGTATCGAAAGCACTTCACCGTTATCCACGCTGAAGTTAACTTCTTGAAAAATTGAACGGCCGTCATGATAACTAAAACTGAGATTATTTACTTCTACTATCATGAAACCTGCCTTCTTTGCCTGGCAAGAATGAAGATAAAAAACGGAGCACCGATCACACCAGTAAGAATACCAAGTCTCAGTTCGGCGGCGGTGACTGTCCGGCAGAGGATATCGATTACGAGCATGAAAATTCCGCCGAATATGATGGCCACCGGCAGCATCAATTTGTTATCAGAGCCAATGATCAGACGCGCAACATGTGGAATAATCAGTCCCACCCATCCAATAGTACCGGATAGGCAGACACATCCGGCTGTGATCAGTGTAGAGTATATAATAAACATTCCACGGGTAGTGCGAAGGCTAATGCCGAGCGATTTTGCTTCGTTATCACCCAGCGAAAGCACATTAAGCCGATAGCGCATAAGTAATATCAAGACCACCGGCAGCAGGATTGTTGGCAAGACAGGAAGCATGGTGTCAAATTCTATCATGGCAAAAGAACCCATCAACCAGTAGGTGATCTCTGCCAACTGTGTATCCGTATCCGCGACGTACTTGATGATACTCATGATGGAGGACATCAGGCTGCCGATTACGATGCCGGAAAGGACCAGTACGGTAGCGGACTCGTTGCGAATCAGGCGTGGGATCGTGGTGGTGATCGCCACTGCGATTAGCCCGCCTGTAAATGCACCGGCCTGGATCATAATGTTGCCCTGATTCAGCAGGATCGCCGTGGCCGCACCGACGGATGCTCCGGAAGAAACCCCCAGCAGGTCAGGAGATACCATCGGGTTTTTAAAAATGCTTTGATAGGAGGCACCTGCAAGCGCAAGGGCGCCGCCAATAATGATAGCGGCGATAGTTCGTGGCAAGCGGAGGTCCATGACTACTGCTTCCTGTATGTTGCTCCATGTTTGTTGAATGGGCAAAACCTTGGATAACAACATGAGAAAAGATTCGCCAACCGGCACACTATATTTGCCCACTGCCAGCGACACCGCGAAGATTACCACGAGCAGGGTTAAGGAGAAGATGATAACCCACTGGAATTTGGATGCTTGCAGAAAGCTTTTCTTAGTAAACCTGGTCTCTCCGCCTGTAGCAGAGAGACCAGGTTTTTTGTCATTGGATTGTCTCACATTTCATCTCATTAAAGAAGATGGCTATTTTACTGGAAACTCAGCTGTCCCGTTGGGTTGGAGTCCAGCCAGCATGTATTCGGCTTGTACCCGGTCCAGCTTGAAACCGTTATACGTGTTGTAAAAAGCGATAATTTCGTTGATGATGGATTCCTTCGTGATGCCGTTCGCTCTGGCGATTTCCGGCTGTATGCACATCAGAGCGTAATTGATCTGGAGCTGGCTCTCCAGTCCAAATCGATCCCAATTGAAACAGGCATACGGGTTGTTGTACACTCTGCCCGTTGTGACGGCCTTAAGATCTTTCCAACCGTCAGTGTTTTTCAGGGCATTCATCAGAATATGCTGATAAACTCCGCCGCTGATTATCACATCCGGATTAAGGGCAAACACAGCTTCAGGCGTCGCTTGTGTGTTAGAAAGGGGAAGATTCAGCTTTCTGGCAGCGTAATAACCACCAGCGGATTCGACCCAATCGGTGATGATGCTGTTGGCAGACATGGTTTGAGTGAGAGATTCACTCTGTCCGGGTACATAGTACACGACTGGACGTTCGGCTTCCGCAATGGCCGCCGTCAGACTTCTTACTTTCGCTAACTTGGATTCAACTGCGGAGCGCCATGTGATGAGTTTTTTCTGATACTCTCCACCGAGTACTTCACCGAGGACAGTATAAGCCTGGATCATGCTCTTGTAGTCACTGAAATTAATGTTAATGGCGGGAATGCCGACATCGCGTATCTTCTTGGCAAAGCCAGCCGCCGCAGTAGTCGGATGGATAATGACTAAGTCAGGCTTCAGATTTATGAGGTTTTCAATGGTAGGGGTTGTACCGCCAAGGGCAGGAATGTTGACGCAGTTGGGATAAAATAGCTTTGTCCAGGAGTTCATTGTTCCAGGACTGTTAACAGCTAGACCTACGATCAAGTCTCCAGCCCCCATCACAAAAAATGATGACGTGCCTGCAGGCCAAAGATTGACTATTTTTTTAACTTCGCCTTTAATCGTCACAATATCACCGCTCATATCGGTGACGGTAACGGTTCTTTCAGTGGCAGGGGG
>DATIKA010000078.1:0-2565 GCA_035478055.1 Candidatus Limnocylindrales bacterium
TATTGTCGTCAACCTCCCCCGGCAGATTTATTTTTACAAAATTTTTCACAAATACCCTGAACAGTTGTAAAAACGGCTGGCTACTGTTACTCCCATTGCCCACTCTGTTCCTTGTGCCCGCAAGATTTACCTGGTCGCTGCCAGCGTGACCGTTACATTACCCCTTGACGCGCACTTTCGAGGTCTCGCCCACAGTTTAAGGTATTCCTCAACCTCCGCGTATCTTCTTCATACTTTTGCTGATTGCTTCCTTATCAAGCACCATCTCCATCATGCCAATTTGTTGCTGATATGTTTCCTGATCAATGTGTTCTTTAACTATATCTTCGAGGATATGGTATACCGGGAGTCCCAACGAGACTCCAGCCAACGGGCCTGCAAATGTAGGGTCGCCGGTTGTAACAGTCTCGGCATAAATCTCGGCACTTTCTTCATCAGGAGAACCTAGTACAACCATCACATTCTCCTTGCCATGCTCTTCGACTGTGTCCTTAATAACCCCTTGATCTTCCAGGTCCATCGCTCCGGCTGCAGTTCAGACAAAGCACTGGGTCAACTGGAGCACCGGTTCGCCACCAGCGGTTTTGATACATTCCGCAATAGCAGATCCCGGTACTCCATCCCTTTCTCCGATACAGAGTACTTTCTTGCCGCTAAACATGGTTTCACTCCTTTTCGCTCAATAGTTTAGGCTTTGCTGTGCCTGGCGCAGTGAAGATATCACTGCTCACATCCCTTGTTTTTTTCGATAATAAAGGACATACCGTCCGACAGATTAGTCATCTTGGCCAGAAAGAGGCTTCCCTTGCCCACGAACATGACATTTTCGATCTCGCCTTGCAGAATAGCTTTACAAGCGTGTCCCAGATAGGGTATGGCCGAGGGAATGTGCCCCTGAGTTGGTGAAAAACCAGGCATACCATATTTCCGTTCAAATGTATCAAGTTCTTCACGCTGTAATTGCCCATGCATTACCGCCAATCCGGCAATCATGCGGTAATTATTGCGCGGCACATTACCACTTCCGGCCGGCTCCGTAATTTCCGGATTATGCAGTTCAGTAGAATATTTGTTTATCTCAGGGATCTTCATACCCAATTTATCAAGCGGTTTTTTGACAAGTGATTCATAGATGGATTGCTGTGAAGAACCCGCGCCGACATCATGCTTACCGATTACATCAAGTCTGATTTGCGGATTACAGCCGTCATCCGGCCCGACGATTACGGCAAAAGCAGCCAGCACATCCTCCATAATCGGGATCGACTTGCCCAGGTGACCTTTCATTTTCATGCCCAGTTTAGCCAGGGATCCTCCCCCCACCACAATCACTTTGTTAAAAACACCAGCGTGAACTAAGCTGCCGGCCAGGACCATGGTATGAATCGGGGCACAACAAAAAGCCTTGATATCCGCACCCGAACAATTGCAACACCCTGACACCTCAGCCATTGCTTTGGCCAGGTTGCCCGCGCCACGCTGGTAACGATCCCCGACTCCTTCTTCCCCACAATTCATCACAAAGTCAATCGCGGCCGGGTCCTCGTTTAAAGAATGCAACGCGCTCCGCATCGCCAGCACCCCGGAAGCTTTACAGGCTAGATTTTCCAACAAAATATCCGCCTTTAAATTTTCGTCTTCGTCGTGGCCATCCTGAATACAACCGACCAGTTCATTCCCATCCATAAAGGGCAGGGCTCCTGCACTGATTTTTTCTTCAATCTTTTCCAGACTGACCCCTGCACCCAAACGTTCAATATCGGAAGGATGAAACAGTTGATGACTTTCCAACTTTGGCCTTATTTGATCGGCAAACTCCCTGGCTAAATAAACCAGGTCAAACTCATCAACAATTTTTATTAACCCATAGAATTCATCCTGAGGCATAATTTCTCCGCCAGGACTATAACGGGAACTGGCACTAAGTAAATTTTCAAACCACGGTTTTTCAATGCCCCATAGATCCTCAGGTTTTAAGTTCCCGATAAATACCTGGTGCGGAGGGTAGTTCTTTACCTGATCATAATTACGTAAACTAGGTTTAATGCTTTCATATAAACCCGCATTATTAACCTTTTCCCGCCTTGGCTTGGAGCCATAGATGACCAGATCCGGAACGTGGGCAAGAACACAAGACATTCCTTTGATTACTGGAAAACCCATTTTTTTTCAAGTTTCCTCCTCTTCAAATAAGTTCACTTAACAGCTCGATTTCAATCTAATATCTATTTTTTGGCCAAACCGCAAGAAGCCGGCTGGTGCGCCCACGATGCTGTTCACGTCTTCTACTTGCAAAACACTATCTCCAGTTCTGCATTGTGAACATTATCCGGCACTAGTGCCAGATTCAATACTCTTTGAAAGCCGCCACCCTTTGGAGAGAACGATCGCAACACGACTTGCAGTGTCCTGTGCTTCCCAACAAAAAAAGACAGCCAGCAAAAAACGGGAGAGCGTATTGCCACTCCTGTTTATCACTCTGTCCTTTATGCCTGAGAGATTTACCTGACAGTCCCAAGGCCGTCATATTACCCCTTCGGCGCCCGCATCACGGGTCTCTCCAGA
>DATIKA010000079.1:0-3199 GCA_035478055.1 Candidatus Limnocylindrales bacterium
AACATTTTCCTGCTTGGCTGCGGAGCATGGTGTTATACTGCCCCTGCACATTGAAGTTGATACCGGAATGGGGAGATTAGGGCTTCTGGTGGAAGATGCGGTGGAAATTATCGCCCGCATCCACAGTCTGGCCGGTTTGGAAATCGAAGGGATCTTTACGCATTTTGCCGCTGCCGATGAAAAAGAAAGTTCCTATACAGCTACCCAGTTGCATCGATTCGGAACTGTGCTTGACGATTGTCGTGAGCGGGGCATTAGTTTTCCGATTGTCCATGCCGCTAACAGCGCAGCGGCGATCGCTTATCCGGAGACTCGCTTTGATCTGGTTCGGCTTGGCATCTCGCTCTACGGTTGTTATCCTTCGCCTTGGTTCAAGAGTGACACACTTCGGTTACTGCCGGCTTTATCATTAAAGAGTAAGGTTGTGGCAGTAAAAAAAGTACCTCCTGAAACTCCCATTAGCTACGGATACACTTTCCATACCGCAAAAGAATCACTAATTGCCACGGTTACTTCCGGATATGCTGACGGCTACAGCAGATTATTTTCCAACTCGGGACAAGTGTTGGTGCGCGGACAGCGCGCGCCAGTTGTAGGCCGGGTTTGTATGGACTACTTCATGATTGATGTCAGCCATATTCCGGGGGTTTGCCTTGGAGACGAAGTCGTTTTGTACGGCTACCAGGGAGAAGAGCAGATATCTGTTGAGGAGGCCGCCGAAATAATTGGTACATTTAACTACGAGGTGCTTTGCAGCGTCAGTAAAAAAGTACCCCGCTATTATTTCCGCGAAGGCCGGCTGACCGACGCAAGAAGCTTATGAGGTCATTGGCAGGTAAAAAAGTATTAACTTGAAGGAGTTGTGGTTGCGTGACCGCTGATTTTAGCAAGGAAGTTGACTTCATAGCCAGGTTGGCGCGTCTTACTTTGGATCCGGACGAAAAAAAAAGGATGGCTGTCCAGCTCAATGATATATTAGGTACTGCCCGTCGAGTGCAGGAGTTAGATACAACCGGAATAGAACCGGCTTCCCATGCAATCACGCTTCCGGCGGTGCTGCGGGAAGATGAAACGAGGCCGTCGCTACCGCTGAACATGGTTTTGCAGAATGCTCCTCGCCATCAAGGGGATTTTTTCCGGGTACCTGGCACAACAGCTGTTGAACAGTCGGGCAAGCAGCCAACCGGATCAATATTTTTCTGCTGGAAACATGAATCTATTTGTTCATAACTTAACCAGTCAGGTAATTCTGCCCGGCAGCACGTGAATTTTGTTAACGAATGATACAGCCAGGGGGTAGGGGGAAGATACGGTAAATGAAGTTATATGAGATGACTGCCGCTAGCCTGAGCGGTTTACTTCAAGCGAAAGAGATCAGTGCCGTAGAAGTAGTGCAGAGTTTCCTGGATCGTATTACATTGGTGGATCCTTATGTAAAAGCATTCATTTTACAAACTCCTGATACTGCCCTGGCGGCAGCCCGGGTTATAGATGAAAAAAGGTTGCATGGGGAGCCGCTTCACCCTTTGGCCGGGGTGCCGATTGCAGTAAAAGATAACATCTGCACCAACGGTTTGCGTACAACCTGCGCTTCTCGTATCCTGGAGAATTTTGTTCCGCCCTATGATGCTACAGTGGTTAAATTACTACAACGAGCTGGAATGCCGTTGCTGGGAAAAACAAATATGGATGAGTTTGCGATGGGTTCCTCTACGGAAAACTCTGCCTTTTTCCCCACGCATAATCCATGGGATTTAAGTAGGGTGCCTGGTGGTTCAAGCGGTGGCTCTGCGGCTGCTGTTGCTGCCGGTATGGCGCCCCTGGCTCTTGGATCAGACACGGGCGGTTCGATAAGACAACCGGCCTCACTGTGTGGCTTGACCGGTATGCGACCTACCTACGGACGCGTTTCACGGTATGGTCTGATTGCTTTTGCCTCATCACTTGATCAGATTGGTCCGCTGGCTTTAACCGCCCTGGATAGTGCCCTCTTGTTGAGCGTCATTGCTGGCTTCGATCCTCTCGACTCAACATCTCTTCAGGAAATAGTTCCCGACTATTCCGGAAATCTGGGAGAAGGCGTCCATAAATTAAAGGTTGGCATTATCAAACAAAATGTTGGGGAGGGGTTTGACCCCGAGGTAACGGCATCGGTGCTCAGGGCTGTGTCAATTTTGGAAAAACATGGAGCCGAAATAGGGGAAGTTTCCCTGCCGCTTTCTGATTACGGTCTGGCCGCCTATTATCTGATTGCACCATCAGAGGCCAGCTCAAATTTGGGACGTTATGATGGAGTACGTTACGGCTACTGTAGCGAAGGGGAAAACATAGAGGATATGTTCAGTAAAACCAGGGGGAAAGGTTTTGGTCCTGAAGTGAAGCGTCGAATTATGATTGGTACGTATGCCTTGAGTGCCGGTTATTATGATGCTTACTATTTGCAGGCGATGAAAGTGCGTACTTTGATTCACCGCGCGTACGAGGCCGCTTTTGGTCATTTTGACCTGTTGATCGGCGCAACAACGCCGAATCCTGCTTTCAATTTAGGTGAAAAAACTGATGATCCACTGCAAATGTATCTGTCGGATGTCTGTAACATAACTGATGCGTTGGCTGGTGTTCCTTCATTTTCTGTCCCCTGTGGGATGCATTCCAATGGTTTACCTATGGGCGTGCAGCTGACTGCACCCCCTCTTCAGGAGGAGTTGCTGCTGAGGGTAGGGCATTTTCTCGAACAGAAGCGTGACCCAATGCCGCAGCGTCCACAAATAAAGCTTTTTGAGAGAGGGGAGCTGTAGCGTTGGAGTTTGAAACAGTTATCGGACTGGAAATACATCTGGAACTGCAGACCCGTTCCAAACTGTTTTGCGGCTGCAGCACTGTATTTGGGGCTGAACCGAATGTCAACTGTTGCCCTGTATGCCTCGGTCTTCCAGGCAGTTTGCCGGTATTTAACCGTCGTGCGATTGAGAGCGCTGTTATTGTTGCTCTGGCTTTGAACAGCCGGGTTCAGCAGAAGAGCCGCTTTGATCGGAAAAATTATTTTTATCCCGATCTGCCAAAGGCTTACCAGATTTCGCAATACGATCAGCCCCTGGCTTTAGGGGGTTATCTTGAAGTTGTTTTTGATGGAGGTCCCCGGTGCATTACCCTGGAGAGGGTGCATCTGGAAGAAGAAGCGGGTAAGTTGATCCACGCT
>DATIKA010000080.1:0-1881 GCA_035478055.1 Candidatus Limnocylindrales bacterium
GACCGAGCGGAGCGAAGCCCGAAGGGGGTCGGCTCGATTGGGCTTGTTAGGCGGAGCGCTTCGCGCGAAGCCGTGCAAGTCCAATCGCTCATCCGGCGGGCGTTAGGACAGAGCGCGAAGCGGTCTGTCCTAACAAGGCAATAGAGCCGACTCCGCTTCTCAGTCTGAGTGACCGCTGTCGCGCTCTCTCAAACCTGCGATGCTCGCGGCTCATCCGGCGGGCGTTAGGTGGATAGACAGATTCGCAGCCGAACATTTTAGTCATTGAAAATCACCTGACACCCAATGCTATATTTCCAAAGGAAGCAAGCAGCAACCACTCCCCGTACTCCACCACTCGCTTCTGATGACAGGAAGGGCAGAAGTGGCGGCGCATACTAGAAAAGGGCATTTCTTTGGACATGAAAAAAATCTGCAAGATAGAATCAGCGCGCCTGGAGTGGAATTACCGATACTGATAAACTCGTTATATTTTGACTTTCCCGGCGGGTCCGGGTACAAAGAATGGGAATTTTTCCAATATTTCTTCTTGATTCAAAGGAAACTTACACTGTAATGGAAAAAAAGCGCCTTTATTACATTGACAATCTGCGTGTCGCGACAATCATGTTGGTGATTCTGATTCATCTGGCTGTGACTTACAGCGGTAGCGGCATCTGGTTTTATAACGAAGTACGGCCGCTGGGCTTCTTCAACCATATTTTCTTCAGCTTCTTCCAGGCTTTCGTCCAGGGGTTTTCCATGGGGATGCTTTTCTTTGTGGCAGGCTATTTTACGCCCCTGGCCTATGACCGGAAAAGCACCGCCCTATTTATATCCGACAGATGCCGGAGGCTTGTCCTGCCTGCACTGTTTTTTCTGCTGGTGGTCACGCCTTTGATGATAGCAGTGGTAGGGTCATCAAACCTATGGAAAGGCAGCACTTCCAGTTTCCCGGAATTTTACTGGCAATACATTAAGTCTGCCGGAATGCAACTTCTCGGCGTGGGCCCGATGTGGTTCGCGCTGGCATTGTTTGTCTTTTGCTTGATATATACGCTTTGGCGTCTGCTCCTTCCGCGGCCGGCAGCGCCTGATTCCCGGCAGGGTATCCTGAATACCGGGCACTTGCTGCTGCTCATTGTCATCATTGCGATGGTTGCGTTTTTGCTGCGATTGGTTTTTCCCATCGGGTCAGTGTTCTGGGGAATGCAGTTGGGATTTTTTTCGCAATACATTATCATGTTCATAGCGGGGATTGTTGCATACCGCACTAACTGTTTTGAAAGCATGACGTCGGTCACCGGGAGAAGATGGCTGGCGGCGGGGTCGATTTTAGGCTTTATCGGTTGGCTGATATTGAAATACTTTGCCGGTCCCTATGATTTTTCAAGTCTTACAATGAAGTCTGTAAACACAGGCAAAAGAGTAATCGGCGGCCTCTCCTGGCCGGCCGCTTACTATGCCGTATGGGAATCATTTGTTGCTGTGGCCATGACCATGGGGCTTCTGGCGCTGTTTCGCGATAAATTAAATTTCAGCAACAAGCTTACGCAAAAATTGTCAGCGGGCGCGTTTGCCGTTTATATGTTCCACCCACCGATCATTGTTGCCGTAACAATGCTTATGACAACGATGGATCTGCTGCCGGTATTCAAGTGGGCAATGGCCGGCCTGATTTCGATTCCGCTGTGCTTTCTGATCGCCTACTACATCCTGCTGCGCATTCCGATGTTGAACAAAATACTGTAAATATTTTCCTGCACAGCTGCACTTTGCTTGCGCAATTGGAGTCTTACTATTTCATTGACATTTTACAATTATTTTCCCTGTAAGAAAAATAAGGCAAGCGCATAAAGGAGGATTTTCCTGATGGAAATCAAATATAAGATTTGGCTGGAA
>DATIKA010000081.1:0-3914 GCA_035478055.1 Candidatus Limnocylindrales bacterium
GAAGTGTTTCCCTTTAATGTCTGTGCTCTGGGTCCGGAGGTGTAGAATCGTTTGATTCCGGTTTTCCTTTAAGCCCTTCTTTCAGCTCGACCACACTTTTGCCAATAGCCCTGGCTAATTCGGGTAGCTTCCTGGATCCGAATAACAATACGATCACCGCCAGAATGCCAATTATCTCCCAAAGCCCAATTCTTCCCAGCATTTTTGACCCTCCCCGGAAAAAAAAATAAAACAGTGTCCTTACTAACTAAACAAATTGCACCGCATACCACCTGTATCGCAAGTTTTTATTTTCGATGCTCTGCCTCTTTGTTATCATCCAAACCGACACTCTGGCCCAAGTCTTTGGTCGCTTTTCTAAACTCTCTGAGAGCATTCCCGATCGACCGGCTGATTTCAGGCAGTTTAGCAGGACCAAATATTATCAGGGCTACCGCCAACACAAGCAAGATCTCCCCTATGCCAATTCTGCCACCAACCAATGCCCACACCTCCGGATGATATATCCATGCACTTCGAACCGTCACGTGTTGCTCTTCAGGATAGTGCAAATTGATTATAATCCATTGCTTTCATATTTGCGACATAGTTTATAGTCTTCCGTTTTTTTTATCACTCGTCAGACTCAACTTCGTGCAACAATGCATGAGCCTGTTCCAAAAAATGTTCCGGTACCATAATGTGCACTTCCAGAGCCTGACCACTGATTACGCGCATCACGCTGGTGTAAGAACTGCTATCTGCCTTAACAGTCGGTATGCCAGCTTCCTGCAGGAAACCACGAATGATGTCTGCTTCGAGATCGTTAGCAGTCTCAACCAAAAAAACCCAGTTTGTCTGCAACCAGACTCTGTCCCCTCTGAGAGATTGTCTTGCAGGTTATGCGAGACTCCCATTTAGTCAACTAAGTAGATACTTTTTTTTGGTTGCTAACACACCTGCAGATTTCCTCGTTGAATTTGGGTAAATCAACTTATCCGTGAATCCTTGAATGGCATTAAAAAATGCGCTCTACCACAGGTGCCCAATTTAACCCTTGCCAAAGCATTCGCCTTCCCTGACCAGTTCTCCTGCATACGAAAAATTTCATCAGATGCTTGATCATTTGACGAATAGAACAATGCGGTCTATGATCAGGGAAACAAAACCAGGGTGGAATGATCCGATTGCTGATCAGTAATGATAAGCTCAAATCGTTGGCTGTGTCTGTCGGAGTGGATCATATTGGCATTGCCAGTACAGACCCGCCGCTCTCATTGAAGAATAAATTACTGCAGCGCCTTGCAGAGGGACGCACAACTTCTTTTGAAGAAAAAGACCCCGTCATTCGTCTTTCGCCGGATAGACTTTTAGCTGGCTGTCGCAGCATTATCGTGATGGCCCTTCCCTACCAGGTACATGCGCACCGGCAGAACCCTTCTTTGCCAGAACTGCGCGGGAAGGTGGCTCGCTGTGCTCAGGGTGTTGATTACCATACCTTTATCGAGCAAAAAGCCAGGCAGATTATCGAGCTCATACAAAGAGAAGCCGGTTCCTCTTTTAATTATCGTATTTTAGCTGACCGCAGCCCCCTGGTTGAGCGGGAACTGGCCCAGAATGCCGGTCTGGGATGGATTGGCAAAAACTGCAATTTAATAACTCTCAAATACGGTTCATATACTGTAATCGGCACCATCCTTCTGGACAAAGAGATACATCCAGACACAGCAGTCGCCAGAAGCTGCGATGATTGCGACCAATGCCAGAGAAGCTGCCCTACCGGCGCACTTGGCCAACCATTCCTTTTGGACCCCAATCTCTGCCTCTCTTACCTTACCCAGGCTTCTGGTGTTGTTCCCAGAGAGCTGCGTCAACTTCTCGGCAACCGACTTTACGGCTGTGATAGCTGCCAGGAAGGTTGTCCTCATAACGAAACAGCGGAATGCTCGCCTTTCTCTGAGCTTGCCTTTTCGTTTTTCCCGGATGATGCTATGCTGATACCTTTGCTGCGCATGACACGGCGTGAATTTGATTTATCCATCGGTATAACTGCAGCCGGATGGCGGGGAAAAACAACAATACAGCGTAATGCCGTGATTGCCCTTGGCAACAGCGGAGACACGGCAGCGGTTCAACCGCTATCTCAAGTTCTAAAAAATGATTCCCGACCTTTACTCAGGCTGCATGCCGCCTGGGCTCTTGGCCGTATCAAAAACAATAAAGCGCGCAATTACCTGGAATCATCCATGAGAATGGATCCGATCGATCCCGTTCGGGAAGAAGCAGCCTTTGCCCTGGAGAACTCAAACTGAGCTGAACATTCTCTAACAGTTTTGATAATTTGTTACTGCCGGCCGCTCTGCTTCCACACAACGCCTGCAGGAATCGATTGCCAAGCTGCCAAAGGACTTAAATTGAAATTCATTTCAGTCCCGGAAGCTAACAAGTTGAGCCCTTTCGTTAAAATACGTACGATAGCCAAACTCAACGATCAGGTAGACTGTTAGCGACACACTGCCGATTATGCCCATCATGATTACAATCTGATATTTGATCGCACTTAACGGAGACGCCCCCGCTAAGATCTGGCCAGTCATCATGCCAGGCAAGAAAATTATGCCCATACCAAGCATCGAATTGACTGTAGGGATGATCGCTGCACTGAATACTTCACTGACATAATCTTTAACCGCCTGCTGCGGAGTAGCGCCAAGCATCAACGATTCTTCAATGGCAGGGTGATTATTGCGAAATATATGTGCCATGCGTTCCACGCCAAGGGTAATACCGGTCATTGAGTTACCGACAGTCATACCGGCAATCGGAATAAAATAGCGCGGTTCATACCAGGGAACTGCATCAATAACCACAATCATAAAATAGGCCAGCGGCAGAGTTGTTCCCACAAATAGAGCCGCAACGACTACTTTTTTCAAGCGTTTCCCCATTTTCCCTTTCACTCTTCCAAAGACAGTAATGGACGCGAAACTTTGCATGAAAACAAGTATGGCCAATGAAACCAGAACATGCTGTTGACGAAACAGCAACTCCAGCAAATAACCAGCGATTACAAGCTGCAGAGTCATGCGCACAGAGGCCGCGATGAACTCCTTGCCTCGCCCTAACTTGAGGAGATAGGACATGATCAGAAGAAGTGCCAGGAAAAGATAAGAAGCAGCCAACCGCGGCAATTCGATCGGCAGTAATTCATTCATCTGCTATCCTCCTGCATTCTAACTTGGCAACCTTACCTTTTTGCAGTGTAAGGATATAATCAGCATAACCACCATCGAGAGTTCCGTCATGAGAAACCATCACCACGGTCTTTCCGGTGGTTCCGATCCATTGCGCCAGGTATTTGACTACAATCCAGGCGTTTTCTGAATCAAGAGCAGCCGTAGGCTCATCAAGCAACAATACTTCGGGGTCAAGTAGCAAAGCACGTATCAACGCCAATCGCTGTTTTTCGCCACCGGACATAGTAATGGTATCCTGATCAAGTATGCCTGGCATACCGAAATGGGAAAGCAGCTTTGCCATATCTTCTTGCTGAGGGGTATCTTTATTATTAAAATAAAAAGCCCGCTTTATATTTTCACGAACGGTATCCGGGAAAATATAGGGTGCTTGAGGCACCATCACCACGCGCCGCCTATAGGCAGCAGGTTCCAAGTGCAAAACGTCTCTGCCATAATATAACACCTGGCCCTGATCGCAGGTCACCAGGTTGTTAAGCAGCTTAAGGAAGGTCGTTTTGCCTCCGCCACTTGGGCCTGTAACCCAATAAAAAGAGCCAGCGGGTATGTCCAGAGAAGGAATCGTAAGAATTTCACGAAAACTGACACCTTGGAGACAAAAAACCACCGACATTATATCTCCCCTTTGTCTTACACCAAGCATTAAAGGTTTCATCTCAAGATTACTCGTCTGCGCTG
>DATIKA010000082.1:0-2091 GCA_035478055.1 Candidatus Limnocylindrales bacterium
TATTGTAGAGTCAACTGATAAGCTTAAAAAAGAAATACGCAGTAGCATTGAAAAATTAACAGGCTTGAAAGTTGAAGCTATCAGTATTAACGTCCAGGGGATTAGTATGCCCAAGGAACCGGAAACCGGAAAACCAGAGGGAGACGAGTAACTCTGCTCTGTAATCGTGAAAGTATTCGTTAACTGGCGCTCATCTGATGGGCGCTGTTTTTTTTGTATTAAAGCAGGAAAAAAATATTTACTGGTCGAATAAACGGTTAATTCCGGATGGTTGCCTCGATTTGTCTTAGTTAAGCAAATGTCCTGAAGTTGCCTGTAACTTGATTATTTCTGCACTGGGGTTGATTTGATGACGGGTGGGGTTGGCCGGCGTGAAAAAATAACACTCGGTATATTGGTGCTTTTGCTGTTAGCCGGGGGGGTATGGAGAGCATCCGAAGTTATACGTCCGCAAGCAGGAATGATTCAGACTGATCAGGATGAATCGCTGGCACCGGAAGAAACTGCGCCGCAGTTGATCACAGTGCATTTGATCGGAGCTGTGCAAAATCCTGGCATATACCATCTTCCAATAGGCTCGCGAGTATACCAGTTGCTCGATCAAGCTGGAGGTTTTACTGCAGAAGCGGACCAAGAAGCAATTAACCTGGCCCGCCCTCTGTTTGACGGGGAGCAAATCAATATTTACAAGACCGGTGAATCCATGGGCACCGCACCAGGTCCCATTTCAGGTCCTGCCAAGATTAATATTAACAAAGCCACAGCTGCTGAGCTGACTGCTTTGCCGGGTATAGGTGAGACCCGGGCTGCCCGTATTGTCGATCACCGCACCAAACACGGTTTTTTCACTGACACAAGGGATATTATGGATGTCAGCGGTATTGGTGAAGGAATCTTTAACGGTATCGCCGAGCTGATCACGATCTATTAGGGCTTTACAAAACCCGTGCCACAATTCCAACATTACTCCTGCTGCCATGAATGTAAGTATTCTTGCTGGCTGATTGTTAATCTATCGATATTTATTCCCATTGCATGCAATTTAAGTGTTGCCGTTTGGCTGTCCAATTCGTCCGGTAGTTTGATTACCCGGTTGGGCAGTGCCTGTTCTTGTTTTACCAGGTAATGCATTGCCAGGAACTGCAGCGCAAAAGAAAGATCCATAATTTCTGCCGGATGACCGTCACCGGCAGCCAGGTTAACCAGTCGTCCTTCTCCTAGCAGGTAAATCCGCCGTCCATCGTCCAGTTGATATTCATCGATATTGTGTCGTGGTTGTCCCAGGTGCTTTGACAGTTTATTTAATGCAACTTTGTCAATTTCGACGTCAAAATGGCCGGCATTTGCCAGGATAGCGCCTTCTTTGAGCAAGGGAATATGCTCTGCTCCGATTACATGTCGGCAGCCAGTAGTGGTTACAAATATATCACCCAGCGGAGCTGCCTCGCGCATAGGCATAACTCTGTAACCTTCAACTGCAGCCTCCAGGGCGTGGATTGGTTCTACTTCGGTGATGATGATATTTGCGCCCAGGCCAGCAGCACGCATTGCTACGCCCCGCCCACACCAGCCGTAACCGGACACCACAACGGTTTTGCCCGAAACTAGCAGGTTGGTGGTGCGCATAATACCATCCCAAACCGATTGTCCGGTTCCATATCGGTTATCAAAAAGATATTTACACATGGCATCGTTTACAGCGATTACCGGGAAGGCAAGCTTGCCATCGTCGGCCATGGCACGCAGGCGAATCAGGCCAGTGGTCGTCTCCTCGGCGCCGCCGATAACACGAGACAGAAGATCCGGACGCTCGTGGTGCAGCATTGTGATCAGGTCCGCTCCATCGTCGATAATTAATTGCGGCTCGGTGTTCACTGTACTGAGGATATGATCATCGTATTCTGCGGCTGTTGCACCATGCCAGGCAAATACCTCGATTCCGTTTTCGACCAGCGCGGCGGCTATGGCATCTTGAGTGGAAAGGGGGTTGCTGCCGGTTATTACCACATTGGCTCCGCATTCTTGAAATATCCTGGCCATGTATGCTGATTTTGCTTCCAAATGGATGCAAACAGCCATTTTTATGCCCTT
>DATIKA010000083.1:0-4278 GCA_035478055.1 Candidatus Limnocylindrales bacterium
ACGGCCCTCCTGAATTACCCGGGCTAACCGATGCATCCATTTGATAGTAGGCGACGCCGGCAACAGTGGTGAGCCTGCTGATGATCCCCCTTGTAACCGTTGCATTTGTATAGAAGGCAGCTGGAATGTCAGTGAGCGCAACATCTGCTGCTGCAGGAAACCCGATCGCGAAGACTTCATCACCAACGCTGGCCATTTCTCTTCTACCGATATACAGAGGCTCATAACCATGGAGAAGATGAGCCGGATCAAGTCTTAAAAGAACTATGTCGACGACCTCCAGGGCAACGTGCACCCTGGCCGGCACCAGATCGTCTCTTGAACGATAGATGAATATATCAACACTTTCCGCACCGATTCTTGCCGGATCCACCACATGCCAAGCTGTCGCCACATATTCAAATGGAGCTTGTTCACCAACGATAAAACCTGAAGCAACGGAAAAAGCAGGAAATCGCATGTTTTCCCAACCCGTTTCCAGGGCCACGATGCGAACCACACTCTTACGCGCGTCTTCAATTGAAGTCTGTGCTGATACAGAAGCACTTAAAGCAAGCATAATTGCAAGAAGAATTACCAGTGATACGACACGGAAACAAACAGTTTTCTTTTTCATAAGTATTTTCCTCCTAAACAATTGTTTAGATTAATCTTTAAAGTGCCTGGCAGGTTAATATAACTAACGTAATGTTGTCCTGATAGGGTATGCTTTTTGAAATTGCTTTCTTACCAATAACCTCGGCTGCATTAACAGGGCTGTATTTTAATACTGATATTATTTCATCAACAGGTAATGAATTGTACAGACCGTCACTGCACAACATCACTGCATCACCCGACTCCAGATGCACCGGGTCAGAGCAGCGGTCTATTTCTGTCAGTGCCGGTAAACCCAAATAGCTGGTCAAAAAATTACGCTCAGGATGCTCTTCGGCCTCCTTTCTGCTCAGATGTCCACATGCTACCTGAGCTGCAAGGTGATTGGCATAGATATGATCGGTAGAAAGTTGGCTCATTAAACCGTGACGATACAGATAGATGCGGCTGTCTCCAACCGAAACCCAGTGCAGTTGATTTTGGTGAATCATAATTGCCGCCAGCGTAGTTCCTAAATCGATCTCCTCGCCCCCGGTGTAAGCAAGATCATAAACAGCTGTATTGGAGACGGTAATGGCTCGCTGAAGAAATTCACCTTCGGGTTCACAATCATTTTTATTGTTATATTCCCGCAAAAACGCATTCACGGCGGCCTGGCTCGCTCTTTCACCGCAGGCAAGCCCACCCATACCGTCAGCTACGACGGCTAGCAGACCACGGTTAAGAACCAAACGCTTGTTCGCAAGATCGGAAAATGCGAATGCGTCTTCTTGCCTTTCCCGAGACCCTATCTCCTGGTGATTTGAAGGGAACACCTTTAATGAGCCAGTGGTAACGGAGAAATGTTCGCCGTTGTTTGCGTATTGTTTCGTTTTTTTGATCGACCGAAAATTCATAAAATAAATGCCACACTTTCCCCAATTTTATGGTTTATTGCAGACTACTTTTCCCTGAAGATTAGCTGGTGCACTATTGCGAATAATACAATTGAACAAGTTCAGCTACCGATGCGATGCTAGTTTGCATCGTAGGATAGATCCCTTACCTTCCATGAACAACTATTATTGCGATTACTACCAGCAAAACAATGCTTGCGTGTTCCGCTGGGAACGAACATTGATTTCACTTTTTGCCAAACAGCGATTCCGCTCATAACCGATCGGGGATTCCGCTGTTAAACGAACATTGAATCCGCTCACGACCGAACGCAACCGGAGCGAATTGATTCCAGATTAAGCAATTGTTCGGTTCTACTACTCTTTTAATCATAAAAAGGTTACAGCTAAGGCTGTGGTCATGTGGTCAACGCGTCAGTGTTGTCCACGCGAAGGTTGAACTTATGGGTAACTTCAGGTCTTGGAAGTTATCCAAAAATCCACGCCAACGCCATGTCCACAACCTGGGTCTTGCTTCTTGTCAGTTTAATCATTACCATATGTTCTTTTCTAATTCACACCTTGCGCATGGTTTCGCCCGATAGGGCTAACTGGCGTGCATTATGCACAAGCCGGTCCAAAACGGCAACGGCCATGGAGGGATCCCTCAACAACTGGTACCAGTGCTCGACGGACAGCTGACTGGCCATAATCGTCGAACCTCCTTTTAGACGGTCAACAACGATATCCAGGAAATCATAGCCTTGTCCGATGCCTAAAGGCGACAGACCAAGGTCATCGATGATTAGCACATTGATCTTTGCCAACTTGTCACAGAATTGCGGTGGCGAACTGTCAGCCTTGCCTGCATCAATGGCCGCCACCAGCACTACAGCGCAATTTAAATCCATAGACGAATTTCCCAACTTATGATGCAGTAACCATAAGGACTTAAGGACGCATTCTAAGTTGTATGGTCACCGAAGCAAAAGCCTGAAAAACTGATCAGTTTGCGGAACGAATGCATTGTGCCTTTTTAGCGCTAACTGCACCTGGCATAAACCTATCAAGAAAGGCTCTGGCTATGACGATCGCCTACCAAAAAGAAACGCTCACCGGCACGGTCAAAGACACCTTACCGCTTGATTTAAAGCTGGCCCGCCAAAACAAAATGGGACCTTTATGGAACGAACTGGTGCGCCAATATCACTATCTGGTCCACGGCAAGAGGCCGGGCGTAAATCTGAAATAGCGGGCCTTTTTCGGCGACACCCCCGTGGCAGCGGTGAGCTTCCGGGCGGCCAGTTTAAAGCTGGGCGTCCGCGACATCTATATCGGGTGGACGGCCGAATAGCGCAAAAAACACCTTCCGCAGCTGGCCAATTACAACCGCTTCTTGACTCTGCCCTGGGTCAAGATGAAAAGTTTGAGCCTCATGTTTGCTGTCCTAGATAACCAACCCCCTTGTTCGGGACTGGTCACACCACTATCACCAGGAGCTGTTGCTTTTAGAAACCTTAATCGATCCACGCTATTTTCGGGGCACTGTCTACCAGGTCGCCAACTTGATCCCTGTCGGCCAAAGTTTAGGTTATACCCGGCAGGGCGTTCATCACAAGTACCACGGTCATCTCAAGGAGGTATATCTGCACCCGTTTAAAAAAGATTCCCGTGCGATCGTCGGTAGTCAAGAGCGTCCTTCCTTGGAAAAGAAGCCCTCTTTTTCGTCAGACCCTCTGGAAAGGAGTGAAAGGCTGACGCTCTTAGGCCGCATCGGGTGGGATCCGCGCATCAGCGCCGAACTGAAGATCAAACCGGAAGATGTCGCTCAACTAACCGGTTTAATGTTAGACTTCCGCGCGTAATTCAGGGATTGCTTTACGCGCAACGGGCAATATTTCAGCGCTAACTTACATGAAAGGCTTAGCCGGAGAGATGATCGGCAAAACCATCGAAACGATCGCGATTGCCATTTTGGGGGTCCGAAAAGTACGCAGTCTGCAACACTTTTTCACCGGCGCTTCCTGGGAAGCAACGCATGTCACGGTCAAAAATCAAGAACTGTCCACCGCAAAGATTGCCGATGAGAACTGCATGTATACGATCGATAGCCGCGAAATCCCAAAGAAGGGCCAAGATTCGGCCGAGGTTGCGGCGCAGTATTGCGGTCATCTGGGCAAAGCGGCCAACTGTCAGTCCGGCGTTTATTTAGGCTACTTCAGTGTAAAGGGCTACGATCTCTTGGGCCACCAACTCTACATACCGAAACCGTAGTTTGAACCCGCCCATGAAGAACGCCGCCGCAAGACCCGCTTTCCGCAAGAGCTTGCATTCAAAACCAAGCCTGCCATTACTTTCGAGCTGCTTGAAAAAGCCGCCCAAAACGGCTCGCTTAAGGGCCACCGGGTCGGCATCGACAGTGCTTTCGGCAGCGACCGGACCTTTCGGGAAGCCATCGGTAAAAAATATTATTACCTGGCCAATATTCGCGCCAATACTCTTCTCTGGAGTGATCGACTGGTAGTCTCTTTGCCGCCGTACAAAAGCCGGAGACCCTATCCGAAGGAAAAACAACCACAGATCGAGCCGCTAGCGGTCACCGCTATCGCCAAAGACCCTTCGCTTTGCTGGGAAGTGATCAGCCTGGGCGTAGGGTCCACAGACCCCTGATCGCCCGGTTTACCCGTCTGCGTGTTGTGGAGCACAAAGACGGCTCACCCGGTCAAGATTTATGGCTACTCTTACGCCTGAACGCCGATGGTGAAATCAAAGCCACGCCCAGTAATGCCCCTGCCGATCTGCCTTT
>DATIKA010000084.1:0-2032 GCA_035478055.1 Candidatus Limnocylindrales bacterium
GGAGACTCTTTGCTGGCCTTTCTGGATGGACTGGAGAATGCACCACAATGTCAAGGGGACGCACAATGTCAAGGGGACGGGGTTATTGACAACTTGTTTCAATAATAGATCATTTTAAGCCGAGTGAGGTTGTCAACAACCCCGTCCCCTTGACATGCCCTTGACATGCGCAACCTACGTCCGTTCTTTCAAATCTGCCTCTGTTGCATCGTGTTGCCGAAGCAGTTGTTGGTAATCAGAATGTGTGTCGATATCCATGAGCACGGCTGGGAACGCAGATTCGACCATACATATTTCATCGTTGGGCAGACTTGCCATAATCTGCCTGCCCCCGCGGTCACCGGTTAACTGCATCAACAGTGGCCAGGTGCGACGGTCGAAAAGAGTTGGGTTTCCTCTTTTGCCCCGGAAAACGGGGCAGGTGAGCATTTTCAGGTTGTGCCGGTAATTTTCGATGAGCTCCCGGTAAACTTGTGCCGGTATCAGCGGTTGATCGGCCAAAGCGAAAATGACACCCTGGGCCCTGCTGTCTACGGTAGCCAAGCCTGCTTTTAATGAACTGGCCAGGCCTGCTTTATAGTGAGGATTTTCGCGAAATTTGTACTGTGCGTCACCGATACGTTGCGGCCACGTACTATTGGGCCGGGTTACTACAATTATATCTTCAATTCCGGCCTCGCTGATGCCCTCCAGAGTGTGTTCAAGGATTGTTTTGCCCTGCAACGTTAACGCCAGTTTATCCTGCCCCCCCATACGGGACGCAGTCCCAGCCGCCAGGACAACACAAGATACTGCCACCGCAGGCGCCCCCGCAGTCAGATCAAAATTAAATCTTACGGGGTTGTCACCAAGCCCGGTGGTAACAAGAAGCCGCTCGATGCCGCCATATGCGGACAGTTCACGAGCAATTGCCAGCGCCGGCCGGGCCGGGGTGTCAACTAGATCTACCCTGTTTAACGCAGCGACTATTCTGGCCCGTGGAGCCTGTGCGTGGCCCAGATCTTTCATGTATTTAAAGCAGGCGGCGATATGAGTATCAGTTAAAGGTTGACCCGGTTCGGCACGCAGCTTTTCCAGCAGCAAATCATAACGGTGCGCGTTCTCAGGCGTAATGGCTTTCCCAAGCGCATCGAAACCAATAACCGGGACGATCATGTCAGATCGTCCCGGCAGCACCGGTTCGTGTTCCGCATATCCCTTGATCAGCCTGCCTCTGGCCCCGTCGGCCTCTACCAGTATCGATACCGGCAAGTTGTTAAACAGATACTCAATGTGTGCAGGATCAACCCCTTCTACTTTGCTTTCTGCAGTGATGCTTTTTCCAAAAACAGCGATATTTTCCTCTTCAAAATACCTTTTTAGGTCATTAATCACTTTGTTCAGGTCACTGCCTAAAACCAGCGGGTATGCCACGGGCCGGCATATTTTTGTAGTTGTAGTCAGCAAAACTTTCTGCCCGGCGGCGCGCATCTCCGCAGCTAACCGACCAATCAGGGTCGTTTTACCGCCCGCTCCATAAAATGATACCACTGCCGGAGGTTCAAACCCAAGACAGCGGTATAATGAAAGGTGTTCTATCATTTTCGTACTCCCTCAATGATCACCGGAATAATCAGATCTTACCAAATGAGCAGCGTGGAAACACACATTGAGCACAGATCCGGCACAAGCCGCCGTGACCAAGCTTACTGATAGCGGCAGCGGTAACTTTTTCGCCGGACAACAGGCGTGGAAAAACCAGATCAAAAACTGTGGTACGGTAGTATATCGCACACGCTGGCAGCCCAATGATCGGGACAGACCCCCTGTATGCCAGCATAAACATGGCACCGGGTAAAACTGGCGCACCATACTTGATCACATCAGCGCCGGCCTGAATGATTCCGGCCGGGGTAACATCATCCGGATCAACTGACATACCGCCGGTAACTACGACCAGGTCGCAGCCACTGTCGATCAGTTCGATGATGCCGGAAGCAATCACCACCGCTTCATCAGCGGCAAAGCGAACTACCGGCTGCTCCAGATCATA
>DATIKA010000085.1:0-5436 GCA_035478055.1 Candidatus Limnocylindrales bacterium
GTATTCCAGTGATTTTTCAACGGCTTTAAAAGAATTCATGTTTTTCAGCTCGTTTTTACTGCCCAAGGCAGTATCGCCCACGGGCCGCATGGAGATATTGGCATCGCAGCGCAGGCTGCCTTCTTCCATCTTGCAATCCGAAACCCTGCTATATTGCAAAATGCTTTTAAGCTGCTCCAGGTAACGGCGCGCCTCGCCCGGCGAGCGCAGGTCAGGTTCTGTCACTATCTCGATCAGCGGCACTCCCGCTCGGTTGTAATCAACCATCGATGAATCGCCGGCAGCAGCATGCAGCAATTTGCCGGCATCTTCTTCCATGTGCACCCGGGCAATCCTCACCGTCTTTGGCTGCCCACTGTCATCCTCAATGATCAGGTGGCCTTTGCTACCCAAAGGCACAAAATACTGTGATATCTGGTAGCCTTTTGGAATATCGGGGTAAAAATAGTTTTTACGATCAAAATAACTATAGAGGGCAATCTCGCAATTCAACGCTAAAGAAGCGTTGAGGGCTCGCTGCACGGCTTCAAAGTTTAATTGAGGCAGCGCACCGGGAAAACCGAGGCAAACCGGGCAGGTATTCCCATTCGGGGCAACATCAAAATCATTCGGGCAGGAGCAGAAAAGCTTGCTCTGCGTCAATAGCTCAACGTGCACTTCCAGGCCAATAACTACTTCATATGCCATACATTTATTCCTTCCTTTACAAAACCCCTGATGGGGGAAGTTTGATCTCCTGAGCAAGCCGCCCAGCCATCCGGGTCAGCATTTCATCACCAAAGGAACGGCCGACCAGTTGCAGACCAACAGGTAAGCCGTCCACCAGCCCTGCCGGCAGGCACAATGAAGGCAACCCGGTCAGGCTGACAGGCGCGCAAAAAAAATCTTCTTCGTAGCTGCGAATAAAATCAACAGTTTCAGCTATTGGGTCAGGCATTGATTTTACCGCCGGCAGCAGCAGCAAATGGCACTTAGCCAAGGCTTCCTTAAACTCTTGCCGTACTAAACTCCATACTTGCAGTGCTTGCCGGTAATAAAGTTCGTAATTCCCCTTGCTCAAAAGAAAAGTACCGAAAATGCTGCGGCGACGAGCCTCTCTGCCCAGTGCCATACTACGTGATTTGCAGTAGAATTCTTCCAGGTTGGCAGCATCCCCGGCAGTGCCAAAACGAATGCCGTCAAAGCGCGCATGATTTGAGGATGCCTCTGCAGATGCAATAATATAATAGGCCAACAATGCCTCGGGGAATAAATCTAACTCGAGATCAATAATCTTAAACCCCACAGCAGCATATTCTTCCCTGGCTCGATCAACTACTGCCCGGTAGCCGGGTGCCAGATGATTATAGATTGCAGCGGGGCAACCAATTATAACATCTGTTGGTTCCATCTCTTTTTTTTGATCAACCGGGACCTCTTTACAAACCGCTGTAGAAGCATCCCTTGCATCAAAACCGGCAATTGCCGTAAAAGCTTCCATTAAATCTTCGGCATGCAGAGCAGTGAAGCCAACCTGGGCAAAAGAGCTGGCGAAAGTGTTGAGGCCATGCCGTGAAATCCGCCCGGTAGTCGGGCGCAGGCCGAAGACACCGCAATGCGAAGCGCCCTGGCGCAAGGAACCGCCACTGTCGCTTTCCAGAGCGAGCAGGCACTGACCAGCCGCTACTGCGGCTGCCCCGGCGCTTCCGCTCACCCGGTCTTCCGCCCAGGGATTAACTGCCGGGCCAGCCGGAGAAGAAGCCGCAGCGGAACCCAAACTTAAATCGTCCAGATTGGTCTTACCCACAACTACAGCACCAGCAGCAATCAAACCCTCCACTGCTGCGGCACTGTAAGGAGAATAGAAACTTTTGAAAGCATGCGACCCAAACCCGGTCGGCAACACACTGTAACAAAAATCATCTTTCACGGCTACAGAAACGCCGGCCAGAGGCAGTTTTTGACCATTTTTTACCTTTGCGTCGACCGCGTCAGCCTGTTTCAAAGCTTCGTTGCCAGCAATAACGACAAACGTATTCAAACTGCTATTCAGGGTGTTGCAGCGTTCCAGGGCTTCTTCAATCAACTGACGCGCGGTGACTTCTCCCCTGTGCACAGCCTCTGCTACCTGACGGACAGCCGGTTTTTTTAACTCCATCGTAATCCTCCTATCGCGGCTGATGTTATTCCAGGATCGTAGGCACCTGGTAGAAGCCTTCATCAAAATTCGTTGTTGCCTTCCGCAATGCAGTCAATTCGCCAGGCTGCGCCCGATCATCCCGCATTACATTGACAGCCCCATGATTGACCAAAACCGGCTTTACCTCAGCCGTATCAACCATCAGCAATGGCTCAAGCCAATGCAGAAAACTATTCAATTCACCGAGCAACTGTTCTCTTTCCTGTTCATCAATCTCGAGCTTAATCGCCTTGATTGCCCTGGCCAGGGCAAGTTCAGCACTATCCATCGACCTCACCTGCTTTTTAAATTATATATCCATTTCATACACGACAGGATTTATGTGAGAAACTGTGATCCCGCGCGTTCAAATCTGACATCGATTACTTCTGAAAAAAAAACCAAAACCCTGCTTGCCTAGCCAACTTTTTACCGCTTCCGACGCTGGCCGCCAAACATAGATGTCAACTAGCCAAATAAACCCGGGAATACAAACTCCCGGGTCAGACATTCAAGCAGTCAATCAACAACAGCCAGGTAACCAGCTATTAGCAGCACGTTACCGTATTTACTTAATTGCCAGTCGCTGCAAGCTCACCCTGATAGCCTGCATCTTCAATTTTAGACAAAATCTGCTCGGTTGATATTTTTTCCGGATCAAATTCAACATCTGCTTTGCCGGCAGCAAGGTCGACCAAGACTTGCTTGATACCGTCAGATTCCTGCAAAATATTTTCGATATTGCGCGCACAGCTGGCGCATCCCATTCCTTTAATCAGCAATTTAATTTTCATTTTTTTAACACTCCTCCCATCATAGAGAATTCTATGGAGCCGGAAACAAAAAGGGTCCTACTCAATTAAAACGCTTAGATCTGATACATTATATTATCGTTATGGGACGCATAACTAAGCCTTTGTTCTTCGGCCAATATAGCCAGTGAAGTACTCTTCAGCTCATCGATGATCACATCTTTAAGCCTACTCCACGCCTTACGGGTAACACAAATATTCACCCTGTTACAGTCATCAGGGCTGTCCAGGCAGCTTACCGGCGAAAGAGAGCCTTCCACGCTATGTACTATATCATAGAGCGAAACCTCATCGGGGGGCTTGGCCAGATAATAACCGCCCTGGCTGCCCTTTTGGGTATGCACATAACCTTTGACTCGCAGCGGACACATGACCTGCTCGAGATATTTGATCGAGATATCCTGCCTGCGAGCGATATCTTTTAATTTCACCGGCCCCTGTCCGTAACACAGAGCCAATTCAATCATCGCCCTGGCAGCATAGCGTGCCTTAGTCGATAGCTGCATACCTTCCGCCCCCTCTTGCGTCAAGTATCGATAACAAATCAATTGATAACCCGCTTTGTTGTCTTTCCATCAACCTGGCAATGTTTAGCACTCTTCACTGGAAAATAAAGCGGTAGAGATATACCGTTCAGCCAGGTCAGGCAATACCACCACAATCATTTTATCTTTGTTTTCCGGCCGCATAGCCACCTGAAGCGCCGCAGCGCAAGCCGCCCCGGAAGAAATGCCCACCAATAAGCCCTCTTCTTTGATCAACCGACGCGCCACCTGCAGGGCAACGGCATCAGGAATCTTGATAATCTCATCGAGTAGCGATACATCCAAAATATCGGGCACGAAACCCGCACCGATACCCTGGATACGATGTGGTGCTGGACTGCCGCCTGAAAGGACGGGAGATTCTGCGGGCTCAACAGCAACAGCCTTAAACCCGGGCTTTCTTTCTTTAAGCACCTGGGTCACTCCTGTTACTGTTCCGCCTGTGCCCACTCCGCATACCAGGATATCAACCTTGCCATCGGTATCGTCCCATATTTCTTCGGCGGTAGTGCGGCGGTGAACAGACGGGTTAGCCGCGTTTGAGAACTGCTGGGGAACAAAATATTTCTCATCCAGACTGGCCATCTCTTCCGCCTTGCGAACCGCACCCCGCATGCCCTCTTTGCCCGGAGTAAGGATCAGTTCTGCGCCTAAAGCTTTAAGCATGCTTCTGCGTTCAAGGCTCATTGTTTCTGGCATAGTCAGCACACAGCGGTAACCCTTCGCTGCGCTGACAACTGCCAGGGCAATACCGGTATTGCCGCTTGTCGGTTCCAGAATAACTTTATCCGGTCCAAGCAGCCCTTCCCGCTCTGCGGCTTCGATCATACTCAAACCGATACGATCTTTTACACTTCCCCCAGGATTATATGACTCCAACTTGGCCACAACAGCAGCACAGCACCCCGTAGTCACTTTGTTTAAATACACCATCGGGGTTTTCCCGATCAACTCTATAACATTCGCTGCAATTTTCACTTAAAGGCCTCCATCTCGAATGTGTTCCATTTATTATTATAGTAATAGCCTTTGTATATTACCAGTTTAACAGATCATACACCTGCTGACAATCATGGCGATATGTTTAAATGCGGTCACCACAAAAATTCAATCATAGCACCCAGAGTGTCGGCAGAATCCAGGGTACCGCAACCAAAATCATTGGCAACAAGATTGCCTGAAGAGGCACCGGCTTGAAAATAAAACAAAAAGACAGACTTTTGTTAAAACGATCAAGTCTGTCTCGCAATTATACAAATATGAGAAATGCATATAGGCACACAAACGCTAGATGTTTATTTTGTCTGCAAAATGTCCGATAAGCGGTAAATGCTTTGCCTGGCCCGAAAATACGTTCACAACACCAATAATCCAAAGTATTGCCACCACAAGCCAACCAACAAGACTAACAATCCACCCAAGAACAGGTATAGCAGCCACAATGGAAAGAGCTACTCCTGTAAGGGCCAATACCAACCCTTGTTTAGCATGAAACTGGCAAAACGGGCTATCCTTTTTAGCTAGCAATGGAATCAACAGAAAAATACCCAAGTAACTCAAAAAAGCAACAAATTTGTTGTCCTGGATGTCTTCAGCTGTATACTGAACATTTGTTTCCATAATCAAACCCCTTCCCTCATTTTTGTCTCATTGTATTGAATCATAGCACATTCAGAGCTTTGTGCATAGCGCAGCCGAGAAAGTTGCTCTGGAGAAAGTTCAGTGACCGTATGAAATAATTTTCAATTGGCAGCAGCATAATCTTTTCAGAATCACTGCAACCTAATTTTTTTACAACGCGGAACGCATTTCGACAAACCAGTATCGTCGCCCAACGCTTTTAGATTGAGCCGGGGTAGTTTTTAAACCGTTAACCGACCAGTATAACCAATAGAAGGTGCTCATCCTAGTCCTCTGCAAG
>DATIKA010000086.1:0-2000 GCA_035478055.1 Candidatus Limnocylindrales bacterium
CCGTTGAATACGGCCCCGAGGATGTGCGCGTTCACTTTCCGTAGTTGTTCCAACGCCACCAGAACCTCATCTCTGGTTCCCATGCCATGCTCAACCACAAATACTGTCCCATCAACCAACTGTGCCAGGATGGCGGCATCAGTTACCGCAATTGCCGGCGGCGAATCGATAAGAACATATTCATAGCGCTCAGCCAAGCGGCCAAGCAGGTTTTTCATCTTGTCAGAAGCTAAAAGTTCGGCCGGGTAAGGGGGAATTGGCCCGCTGGCCAAAAGGTACAGGCTATCCAAACCGATCGGCTGCACCACTGCCTCAAGATCAAGCGCTTCATTGAAAATAAGGTTGGTCAAACCCGGTTCGTTGCTGCTGTTAAAAAACCGGTGCAGATAGGGCTTGCGCAAATCGGCATCAACCAGCAGCACCGATGCGCCGGTCTGGGCCAGGGCAACGCCCAGGTTAACCGTGATGGTTGACTTGCCACAGTCTGGATCAGCCCCGGTAATCAAAATTTTCCTGGCCTGCCGATCCACGGCGGCATAGCTGATGTTGGTCCGTAAGGTGCGGAAGGCTTCTGCTACCGGAGAACGGGGGTTGTTCCAGGTTGTCACCAACGGTCTGGTTCGCTTTTTTCTGTTCAAATTAGCTTTCCTCCATGTGGGGAATAATCCCGAGAACCGGTATGCCGAGCAACCGGGTTATTTCTTCGGGATCTTTGAATGAACGATCGAAGTATTCGAAGAGAAACACCAAACCGACCGCTGTCATGATGCCGATCACCAGGGCCACAGCCACATTGAGCGGGATGCGCGGGCTGATCGGCGTTGTCGGTTCTACCGCCGCATCAACAATGCTCACGTTTTCCACCTGCATTATCTCAACTACTTCCTCCATAAAAGCGCGTGTTACACCGTTGGCGACATCACGCGCCACCAGGGGGTCCGCATCAGTCACGGTAATGGTAATAATTTCGGTGTCGCGAACCGAAACTACATCAACTTTTTCGCGCAGTTCGGTGACCGTGTACGGGAGACTCCCGTTGACAATCGCCACTTCCAACACGCGGCGGCTGTGCGCGATTTCCCGGTAAGTATGCACCAACTGGCGGCTAACCTGGATGTCCTGGATGAGAATCTGGGCGGCATCGACCGGCCGCATCACCATCAAAGTGGCTGCGGCACTGTATTGCGGGATGATGATAAACAAACTGATCAGCGCACTGGTCAGCGCTGCGAACAGTGGTACGACAACAATCAGCTTCCAGCGTTTTACGAATACCTGCCAAATTGCATACAGATCCAGTTCTTGTTCCAAAACTGTTGACACCTCTTTTCAAAACATCTTGACTGTACCCGGTTTCACCCGGCATTTAACTTTTATTTCTGCAAAATCAGATCGGTATCCTGCCTTATAGAGTCGTTAATTTAACAGCAAATTACCAGGGCAGCAGGGTCTCCGCTCATTGTCTCATTTATCGGCGGCAAAAACAAGTAGATTTTTTTCTTCCCGACCCTTATAGCTCTTGCTATTAAAATGCCCGGAGAAGGTTAATTCAATTTTAACAATATGTGCTATTATTATGGTTGATACCAAGATTCCTTCCAACGCTGAGGCCCCTTGCTGAATGATCAGACCCCTTAGCGGTAATATCTGCCTGAAGGCTGTTTAACGAAAAGGATGATGATTTTTGCGACAAAGCAGGTTGTTAATAGTTTTGACTTTTGCGGTGGCAGCGGCGACACTGCTGCATATTTCCCTGACTGTGCTGTACGGCCAGAGTTTGGCCGGGAACGCGGCCTTTTTGGGTAACGCATTCAGCACGGCGGTAATAAATGTTTCCCTGTTGCCGGAAAACGATGCCGAGCCGGTTACTTTTCTGCTGTACGGCATTGATGCCGGGGAATGGGTCGAAGGCACGTACAGGCCCGGGACCGGCCGGGCCGATGTCATCTTCCTGATCAAGGCATATCCTGATCATAGGGCTGCTGTGCTGCTTTCAATTC
>DATIKA010000087.1:0-3880 GCA_035478055.1 Candidatus Limnocylindrales bacterium
TGATATCGCTGAGCTCCGTGCTCTGGCGAAGGAACAGGAGCAGCAGATTCTCATGATACAAAACGGTGGACAGAAGGTTGAGAAGGTGAAGATGCTCCGAATTTTGGAGGGGGAGCTTCTCCGGCTTGAAAACGAGCACCAGGAGAAACTGACCAGCCTGGCCGGTGAGAAGAGAGAGTGTCTTCGCCTGATCCGCGAGGCCATCATGGACAATAAAGGCGACATTAGCGGCCATGCGCGAAGCATTCAGGGTTACGAAAGGGATATTTCCGGATTTGCGACCAAACTGGAGCAGCTGCGCCAGAGCTGGTTTGCGGAGAACAATCGAGAATTTTCCTTTAATCAAGACGAAACCTGCCCCACATGCGGCCAGGATCTGCCCTATGTGAAGCTCCAGACTGCAAGGGAGAAAGCTCATGCCCAGTTCAACAAGCAGAAAGCCGACAAGCTGGAGAGCATCAATGCTGAGGGCCAGCGGTTAAAGTCTTTAAAGGTTGAGATGGAAACCGAAATAGCCAACATTCAGCAGAAGCAGGAAAAGGCCACTGTTGACCTAGATATTCTGGAGAAAAAAGAAGTGGCGCTGCGGGTGGAGATTGATGCCATTTTTCAGGGCGCCCAGCCCGTTCAGTCTACACCGAAATACGCTTCGCTCCTGAAGGATAAGGAAAGGATGGAAAGCGAAATTCGGGAACTTGATGCCGGCAACCAGGAAGCAGCAGCTGTGCTGCAGCAGGAGATTAATGCCACAAATAACGACATAGCCGCACTGGAGCGCGCGGTAGCCCAGGCGGAACACCACAAACAAGTTCAGTTGAGGATAGAGCATCTGAAGAAACAGGAGAAGGATCTGTCTAAAGAATTCGAGCAACTTGAGAATGAGCTTTTCCTGACGGAGCAGTTTATCCGCACAAAAGTCTGCCTGCTGGAAGAGAAGATTAACAGCAAGTTTAAGATGGCCCGATTTAAGCTCTTTGATGTCCAGGTCAACGGCGCGGTGGCCGAGTGCTGTGAAACGCTCTATAAGGGTATACCTTACTCCAGCGGGTTAAACAAAGGGCATCAGGTTATCGTCGGGCTGGATATTATCAATACACTGTCGGAGTTTTGCCATATTAATGCTCCCATCTTTATAGACAACGCCGAATCTGTAACTGACTTAATTGAAACCAGTGGCCAGCAGATCCGGCTGATTGTAAGTAAGAAAGATAGAACGCTGCGTGTGGAGGCATCGGGACAAGCCACATTATTCCAGACTAATAATAGGGAGGCTATGTAAATGTCAAATGTATCTGTATCGGCAAATGTTCCAGCGGTAAAAAGGCTAAAGGCCATCATAAGTACCGAAAGCGTTCAGGAGCAATTCAAAAATGCTCTCCAGGAGGGGGCATCACTTTTTATCGCTTCTCTGATTGACATCTATGGGAACGACAAGTATTTGCAGGCATGCGATCCACAAGCAGTGATCATGGAGGCTCTGAAGGCTGCCACACTGAAGCTACCCATCAATAAGAGCCTTGGCTTTGCCTACATTGTACCCTATAAAAACAAAGAAGGGGTACAGGAGCCTCAGTTTCAGATTGGCTATAAGGGATATATCCAGCTTGCGATGCGCACAGGCCAGTATAAATACATCAATGCGGATTTTGTTTGTGAGGGCGAACTGAAAGGCCACGACAAACTCACGGGTGAGATGGATCTGAGTGGCGATGCCAAGAGTGATAAGGTAATAGGTTACTTTGCCTATATCGAAACTATAAACGGTTTTCGCAAGCCGCTGTACTGGTCAAAAGATAAAGTTTTAGCTCATGCCAAGCGTTACAGTAAGTCTTTTGGCAGAGATACGTCTGCATGGAAGACCAACTTCGATGAGATGGCCTTGAAAACAATGCTTCGGAACCTTCTCAGTAAGTATGGTGTAATGTCGGTTGAGATGATGAACGCATTTTCTTCTGATACTGGTGATGAACGTTCATGTGAGGCTAAGGTTGAGGATGAGATTAAAGGGAATGCCAATCGTGACGTTATTGATATTAAAGCGAAGGTTGCCGAAGATGGTGGGGCATCCGCTCTTAATGAAGAACCGCAACCCGCGGCACCAAATTTTTGATTGCGGTGGTAGAGGTGAATGCAAATGCTCAATTTCTGTCCCATCGCAAGCAGCAGTAATGGTAACCTTTACACGTTAGAAGATGGGGAGTCCAAAATTCTTATAGAGTGCGGACTCCCCATCAAAGGGATCAAAAGAGCCCTGGGGTTTGGCCTATCAGAGATATCGTTCTGCCTGCTGTCGCACGCACACGCCGATCACTCCAAGGCCGCCAAGGACATCATGAAAGCCGGGTTGGACATCTACACGTCTCAGGGCACGATTGACGCCCTAGGGCTTGTCGGCCACCGGGCGCATGCAATCCAAGCAGGGGTACAATTTACATCAGGCAACTGGATTGTGATGCCGGTCGAGGCACAGCATGATACTCCGGAACCGCTGGCATTTTTGATTTACAGCAAGCACGCCAGGGAGAAAATGCTCTTCGCCACGGATACTTTTTACCTGAAAAACACGTTTACTGGGCTAAACATAATTGCCGTTGAGTGCAATTACGCTGCTGATATTCTGCGGGCCAATGTGGATGCCGGCAGTGTGCCAACGGCGATGAAAAAACGACTCATCAAAAGTCACTTTAGCTTGGAGAACGTAAAAAAATTTCTGTTGGCCAATGACCTAAGCAAGTTGCAGGAAATTTGGCTTATACATTGCTCGTCAGCCAATTCTGACCCGGAGCGCTTTAAAATTGAGGTTCAGCAAATAACAGGGAAGCCAACCTATGTTGCGGAGGAATAGTTTATGGCTAAGCTAAACGAGCGTACGAAAAATGGGCACGTCCAGTGGAGATGTCTTTGTGACTGCGGCAACACTTCAACCGTCTTAGCAAACAACCTTACCAACGGAAATACTTCAAGCTGCGGTTGTATAAGCAGTAGGCTGAAAAGAAAAACGCACGGTCGTAGTGATACAAAGATTTATAAAGTCTGGTCATCAATGAAGCACCGTTGCTCAAACCCAAACGACGCAAGCTATTACAATTATGGTGGTCGGGGTATAGGAGTGTGTGATGAATGGCAAGAGTTTTTGCCGTTTTGCAAGTGGGTGGGGCATCGCCAGAGCTGACAGCATGATCGTGTATCCTTGTGCAAAATGCACAAATAGGGAGGTGCTTGAGGCGTGACACATACCGTAATTTTCACCCAGCAATCGCCGGAGCATGAGGCCGGCGCATGGCAATGCTCAGGTTGCGGCCTGCTGTGGGAGCTTACTGATTGTTTGCCGCCGTCCGAGCAGGACATGTACTTCTGCCCACGTTGTGGTGGGAGAATCGCGGGCGAGGAGTTTTGGGAGGATGAGACTCATGCGGCAATTAACTCTCTTTGAATTCTTATCTGCCGGCAGGTGGTACTAATGCGCCAAAAAGTTATTCTTGATGCCTCCTGTGGTTCGCGGATGTTCTGGTTTGATAAAAAGAATCCTGCGGTTGTTTTTATGGACAACCGAGAAATCGATGATGTTCTTTGTGACGGTCGGAAGCTAATAATCAAGCCTGATGTGGTGGGCGATTTTCGTGATATTCCCTTCCCCGATAAGGCTTTCAAGTTGATCGTTTTTGACCCACCGCACCTTATCAGGGCTGGGGAAAATTCATGGATGGCAAAAAAGTATGGGGTGCTCGAAGCAACATGGCAGCAAGACATAAAGCAAGGCTTTAATGAGTGCATGAGGGTGCTTGATGATTATGGCGTACTGATTTTCAAGTGGAACGAAGAACAGATCAAACAGCAAGCAATCTTAGATGTGATTGGACAGAAGCCCCTGTTCGGCGAC
>DATIKA010000088.1:0-14670 GCA_035478055.1 Candidatus Limnocylindrales bacterium
GGAGAAGTGCGGGTCCAGGCGGTGTGATTCCGGCGGTTCTCCGGCACCGGGCGGGAGACCGGAGGTGGAACCTGCTTCAAACGGACATCACGGTGCGCCAGAGAATGGTCCCGTTCACGGGGACGGCCCGAATTCCCATGCTTTTGCAAACATTCGAGGCTATTCTCGAGTTCCGCCGGCGGCACCCAGAGCTTTCCGGCGCTGTGGTTGAAATGCCCGGCCGCGGCGGGATCAAGGTAGGGATTAGACAGGAGAGGAAGATTGTGGGCGAGATTGGTTCCCTCGCCAAAAAATCCGGCGCCTTTCGGTGCCACTGCTATGCCGTAAGGTAACGGTACCGGATACGAGCTTTTTCCTGACTGTACCTCCTGCGAGGCAGCCTCCAAACGACGCTCCATTTCAAAGATAGACCAGGCAAAGGCGGCCGGGTCCCGGCCGTCGAAGACAAACGGGTCGAAACCGTTAAGCTTGAGGTGTTCCACAAACCAGCCGGTTCCCTGTTCACCCTGCTGGGAAATGGTGGTCCTCTGGTCTATGCGCCGGCCGTTCTTGATCATAATGGGGGTGACCAGTCCGGAATCGGCCGATCTCCACCAGCGCGGTACCCAGTCACTGCCTCGCTGTTCCTCAAAGGCGCCGTCACTAAGAAATACCACCAGGCGCTCGCCGGGCAGTGGCATATGGGCATACTGAAGCTCGGTAAACCCCAAATACCCACCCTCGGATATACCGCCGGCAGTGTGCACGTTGACATGGCTGCCAAGCGGAGAATCCGGCTGGCCGTCATCGCGGAAGCGGTAGGAGTAGAAATCCCGCAAGTAGCGGGTCAGTCCCTCATCCGACACTGAATAGCGTTCCTCATGTGCGCGCGTCATGTTATTCAATAACAGGTTTATCGTATCAACGGCCGCTACGCAGTGGCCCTGTCCCATGACCCAGGAACGGGTTTTACCGGTGATGGCATTGATTGCCATGTAGCCTGCATAGGCCGGCACCATGTTGAGTGAACCGCCGGTATGCCCCTCAGGCTGGGGTTTAAAATCTTCGGTCAGGAGGGGCCGCCCATCCAGGTAAATGTTGCGGGCATAGGTTTCATGCACCACCACCCACATCGCAGCACTGGCCACCCGGTCTATCGCATAAAGCAGTTCAAACAACGGCACATCATCTCCGCGGATGCCCCTGGCGTTAAGAAAATCAGCCATCCGAAACACATTAGCCTGCGTCTCAAGCGTGTGTTGAATGACGCCGTAACCCCCGGCCCAGCGGCCAGCCGCCGGATTTTTCTTACAGTATTGCTTGACCCACTCCTCCTGCGAAGCAGATCCTTCATTCATTTTCTTAACCATCTGGTTCCTCCTGACAAAAAATTTGACAGCCCTCACAGGTGGCTGAACTTTAAGCTAATTTCAGCGGGAGTACAGGCACGCCGCGGTGTCATGAGCGATGACCGTCTCTTCATACACCGGAATGACCCAGGCTTCTATTCTGGAAGATCCGGCACTGATACGTCCCTCAATACCGATCGCAGCGGCGTTGCGGCCTGGGTCGATCTCAAGCCCGCACCAGTCCATAGCCTGGCAGATGCGTGCGCGCACACGGGGAGAGTTCTCTCCGATGCCGCCGCCGAAAATTACGGCGTCTGCTCCGCCCAGAACAGCCAGATAAGCACCGATGAACTTGCGTACGCGGTAACAGAACATGTCCACAGCCAGTGCCGCCCGCTTATCTTCCCTGTCTTCAGCCTCCAGCAATTCCCGCATATCACTGGAGAGTCCGGATACTCCCAATAATCCCGACCTGGCGTTAAGCCATCTCTCTACCTCCTGCACCTCTACCTTTTCCCGCTTTGCGATATATCCGGCCAGCGTTGGATCTATATCCCCCGAACGTGTCCCCATCACCAGCCCTTCCAACGGTGTAAAACCCATGGACGTATCCACCGAGCGGCCATATTCAATTGCGGCGGCCGAGCAGCCATTTCCCAATTGTAACGTGATCAGTTTTGTCTGTTCTGGCGGAGTGCCGGTAATGGCCGCGTAACGTTCAGTCATATAGCGGTGGGCTAACCCGTGAAAACCATAGCGCCGGATTTTATGTTTATCCACCAGGTCGGCCGGCAGAGCATATCCGGCCGCCCCAGGAAGGGTACGATGGAAGGCGGTGTCAAAGACAGCCACCTGGGGCACTGCAGAACCCAGAATTTCACGCGTAGCGCGTATGGCGCTGAGCGCCGGTTCGTTGTGTAAAGGCGCCAGGTGACTCAGGGACTCGATCCCCCTTACTACATCATCGTTGATTAGCGTGGGGTTTACAAAAAGGTCTCCGCCATGCACTACTCTGTGTCCGGCTGCCGTCAAACCGTTGCGGCCCGACAAGATGTTCTCGTCAAGCCAGCCCAGTACCCAGCGCACTGCTTCGCCATGCCCGGCCATCGTTACCGGCTGAGAGAATTCTTTTCCAGGCAAGATTAGGCAGCGGACTGTTCCCTGGCGGCCGATCCTGTCAACAGTACCCAAAGCCAACCGCCGCTCCTTTCCGAACACCCCGTTTTCTTCGGTTATTTCAGCCAGTTGGAACTTGAGCGTTGAACTGCCGCAATTGAAGGCCAGTATTTTCACTCACCATCTCCTGAGTAATCAAAATCCGCCTTTTCTTTTATCAAACGTAACGGTGACAGCCGGAGCAGATCTCGCTCGGAAGGTTTGCTGCACACTCCCGTTTTACAGAATTATCCCCGGCAGACCTTTGAGAACAGTATCACACAGTTGCTTCCAACTGTTCAAGGTGTGTGTCGGGATGAGGTAATGAATGGCAGTTGCCGACCAATATGATCAGGTAAAAATTAATCATCCGATATATCCTTGTCACTTTAAAACAAGGCAGGAAGCCCCGGCTCCATCACGGAATATATCGAGGTTTTCTCTAACCGGCAAAGGCCGCAGCCATAACCGGGATTCCTGTCCCCGCCAGCTTAAACACGACAATATTATTCAGGAATACTGACATTTTCCCTTAACAGTTAACTGCTGTCATAATCGTATAACATCAACATTTGCCGGCTGGTTAATTGCCTTCTTTATTATGCGAGTACTACAATAAAAATATAGTCATTTTTAAGAGGCATCACTCATGATGGCCAGGGGGCCCAGGGTGACGATTAAAAAGGTTTTAGTTATTTTATCACTGGTGCTTGTGACGGTGACGGCAAGCTGTGCACCGGCCATTGCTCCCTCTCCCACGCTTAAACCGACGGCCACCCCGGCGTTTACGCCGGCGCCAACTCCGACGCAACCTCCGGGTACCAGACCGCCGGTCAATATTCAGGTGGAACGGGTATTTCCCAACCTGTCGTTCCGAGAGATGACCAATCTGGTCCAGCCGGATGACTCTAGCGGCCGGATTTTTGTTACTGAGCAGAGGGGAGTCATACAAGCAATTAATCCCGGCCAGCCGTCAGGGGGATCGCAAGTTTTTTTGGATATTACGGACCGGGTAAATCGCGGCGGGAATGAAGAAGGTCTCCTGGGACTGGCTTTCAGTCCCGGTTACCGGGAAAACGGCTATTTTTACGTTTATTACTCAGCTGCCAATCCCCGCCGCTCAGTCTTATCTCGCTTTAGCCTTGACCAGGTGAATCCGAGGGTGGCCCTTCCAAAAAGCGAAGTAATTATTATGGAAATCGCTCAACCCTACAGCAACCACAACGGAGGGCAAATAGCCTTTGGCCCGGACGGTTACCTGTATGTTGGCTCAGGTGACGGCGGCAGTGCCGGAGATCCTCAAGGCTATGGACAGAATCTAGGCACACTCCTGGGAAAGATTCTGCGCATCGATGTAAGCGATATTTCGGCCGCACTGAAATATAAAGTGCCTCCCGACAATCCGTTTACTGCTGTGCCGGGCGCACGGGCAGAGATCTGGGCCTACGGACTGCGAAATCCCTGGCGCTTTTCCTTTGATAGAGAAACCGGTCTATTGTGGTCTGGTGATGTTGGCCAGAACCGGTGGGAAGAAATAAATATCATTACCAGGGGCGCCAATTACGGCTGGAACATTATGGAAGGTCCTGATTGCTTCTCTCCAGCCACCGGCTGTGATCAGACGGGCTTAACACTGCCCATCTTTGAGTACGACCACTCGCAGGGGTGCTCTGTTACCGGGGGGTTTGTGTACAGGGGAGAAAAGATTCCTTCCTTACAGGGTTATTATATATACGGTGACTATTGTTCTGGGAAGATATGGGCTCTGGATTACCGGAGCGAAGCCGTTAAGGCAAATATCCTTTTGGCCGAATCCGGTTTGAGTATTACGTCCTTTGGCGAAGACTTAGCGGGAAACCTTTACATCCTGTCCCGTCAGGGAGGTATCTATACTCTTGTGCCGGCGAATTAGGTTGTATTCGTTCCAACTGGGAGAGTCTATACAACCATTTTTCCTTAATCTGCCTGAAAGAAAAACCTTTTTTCGCCGGGTGCATCCACATGATTTCACCAAATTGGTCGAACTGTAAAATTCGTTATTTGTTTAATTCAACTAGCGCGTGTGTTAAAATAGCTACATTTCGATAGTTGTTAGAAGTTGACATAAGGTTGGATAGAAAAGTAGTCACACCACTTTTGAAAACAAAACTCTATAGGTCCCATGCCCGGCCAGAACTGGTATCAAAAGCTGCATGTGGTGGGTATCTATACTACTGCCTCTCCCTTTCACCATCAGACAACTGCATGTTTATGGATCACCACAGTTTTCTCAAGGACGAATTAAGCCGCTTGTCATGTAATATACCAGGCGAGATGAGAAGCCTTTTATACCGCTGCGAACTACTCCATACAGACGGCCATTTTTCACCAATCAGGATTTGCGGGCAAACCGAGCCAAAGATTTGCCTTTACCAAAGGAAAATTATATGAGTAATAGAAAAGCCAATCCGCCAAATAAGCATTCCATCAAGGGAGCAGAACTAAAAGTCGATGAGCGGATCCTCGAACTTCAGCGAGTCAACGAACGTCTGAAAGCGGAAAACATTGAGCTCAAGATGGTAGAGAAGCGGCTTATCAGCTCCGAGCGCAGGTACACAACCATTTTCAATAATGCGCAGGACACCATTTTTATAGCCACAGATGGAACATTTACCGACTGCAATCCCAAGACAATGGAGATGTATGGTTGCCGCCGCGAGGATATTATTGGGCATAAACCCTGGGAGTTCTCTCCTCCCCAGCAGCCTGATGGTCGTGACTCGAGAGAAAAGGCGATGGAGAAGATTTTTTCCGCCCAGGCTGGCAATCCCCAAAGATTTGAATGGAAACACAGGAAACCGGATGGAACCGTGTTCGATACAGAAATTAACCTGAATCAAATTGAAGTCGAAGGAGTGCCTGGTCTTTTAGCGGTCGTCCGGGATATCTCCGAGAGTAAGAAGGCTCAAGAGGAACTACAAAGAGCTCACAACGAGTTAGAAATACGAGTCGAACAGCGAACAACTGAGCTTAAGAGAACCAATGAGCTTCTTGAGTTAGAAATCGTCCAGCGGAGGCAGGCTGAGGAAGCGCTAAGGCAGAGTGAGGTTAAGCATCGACACCTGGTTGAGTATGCTAACAGTATAATTCTGGAAATGAACACCAGCGGGAATATAACATTCATTAACAAATTCGGTCTGGAATTCTTTGGTTATGCAGAGGCAGAAATATTAGGGCACAATGTAATAGGTACTATAGTTCCGGCAAAAGATTCGGCAGGACAAGACCTCGAAGCCATGATCAGGGATGTAGTCCATGACCCTGCAAAATACGCTCATAACGAGAACGAAAATATGCTCCAAAACGGCGAAAGGGTCTGGATAGTTTGGACCAACCAGCCGCTCTATGATGAAGAAGGGCTTCTCAGTAAAATCCTTTGCATCGGTATCAACCGGACCGAACAAAAACGAACGGAAGAGATACTGGCACAGCAGACCAAAGAACAAGTAGCCGCCAATGAGCGCAATCGTCTTGCCCGAGACCTCCACGATGCGGTGAGTCAAACTCTCTTTTCAGCCAGTCTTATTGCCGATGTACTGCCCCGTATTTGGGAGCGTAATCCTGAAGAAGGGCGCAAACAGCTTAAAGAGGTGCGTCAGTTGACACGCGGAGCTTTAGCTGAGATGCGGACTCTGCTCCTGGAGTTACGTCCCTCGTCACTCATTGAAGCTGAGCTACCTTATTTGTTAAGCCAACTGGGTGAATCAATTAGTGGTCGAACACATTTGCCAGTGATTGTTTCAGTAGAGGGACAAGTCTCCTGCCCTCCTGAGGTGAAGGTAGCACTATACCGTATTGCCCAGGAAGCTCTGAATAATGTAGCCAAGCATGCCGGAGCCAGACAGGCTAATGTGAAACTGCTCTGCGAAACAGAAAAAATCACCTTAAAGGTAAGCGATGACGGGCGGGGCTTCGATATGGCAGATGTTCCTTCTGAAAGTCTCGGTTTAGGCATAATGCGCGAGCGGGCCAGGGATATTCTGGCTTCACTATCAGTGCAAAGCAAAATGGGCCAGGGTACGGAAGTCATAGCGGTCTGGCAAATTTTGTGAAGGGAGATTAAGCAATGACTGAAATAAAACCTATTCGAGTTATGCTGGTTGATGACCATATTATCGTGCGCCGCGGTCTTGGCACTGTACTTTCGATTTCTGATGATATGTGTTTGGTTGGGGAGGCCGGTAACGGTGAAGAAGCGATACAGTTGTGTGAGCGACTTCAACCGGATGTGATATTGATGGATGTGCTTATGCCGAAGATGGATGGCATCGCTGCAACGAAAGCAATTCACGAACGTTGGCCGAAGGTCCGTATCATTGCTCTGACCAGTTTTAAAGAGAGGGAGTATGTTGAAGGGGTGTTAAAAGCTGGAGCTACAAGTTACCTGTTGAAAAACGTGTCGGCGGACGAGTTGGTAACTGCCATCCGTCATGCCCTGGCTGGATTGCCAAGCCTCTCTCCGGAGGCCGCTCAGGTGCTTATCCAGGAAGTAAACCAACCAACTCAACCCTGCGATGATCTATCCGCCCGCGAGCGCGAAATTCTGGCTCTGATGGCGAAGGGAGAATCCAATGGGGAAATCGCTGAACACATTTTTTTAAGTAAGTCTACCGTAAAGTTTCATGTCAGCAATATCCTTTCCAAGCTAGGCGTTTCCAGCCGCACCGAGGCTGTTTCTTTCGCTATGAAGCACCATATGGTCAAGTGACCAGCTAAGTATTAACCTGTTGGCCTAATCAAATCTACCCTGATGCATGGCGTATCAGGGTAGATTTATTTTTATGATGGTGAAAGTAAGGTTTAAGCCTTTTGCGAGAGAAAGTGGAGTGAGACCTACAATGCGAGTTCTAATAGCCGATGACCAACCCAGTGTACGTTTTGCACTCAAGTTAGTGCTGGAACAGCAGAGTATTGAAGTGGCTGGCGACGTTTCCGATAGCCGGGACCTGCTAGCCTGGTTTAAAACCAATCAAGCTGATCTTCTTCTGCTTGATTGGGAGCTGCCCGACCAACCGGGCAAGAAGATAATCCCTATTTTACGAGAGAAGTACCCTGATCTTATTGTGATTGTCATGAACAGCCGGCCGCGAACGCGGATTGAGGCTATTTCGGCCGGAGCCCATGGCTTTGTTTCAAAAGGTGACCCCCCTGAGTATTTACTCAGTCTTTTGGCAACTGCCTGGCGAGCAGACAAATAAAAATTACTTAATGTAATTGATGCTATTCAGGAGATATATATGCTAATTACCAATCAGGAATAGCGGCGCCCATTTGAGGCGAAAACAGCTACTTAAACTGTGGTCGTGCCGTAAAAACAGTAATTGCCTGACAGATACAAGTTAAAAAATGAAAAGGAGAAACATAAATGTCAGTATCAAATATCCCGGTGACTCCCCCTGTCTATCCGGCAAATCTCATGATTGATTACCCGGATAGGAAATTGAACAGATTGACCAGTTTCTTTCGCATATTCGCCGCGATCCCGATTTGCATTATTATTGGGCTTATAAGCAATGGCGTTTTCACCTGGGGTGATAATAGTGAAGGATGGCAAACCGTATTAACTGCCGGAGGGATACTTTTCCTGCCCCTGGTATTAATGATTCTCTTCAGGGCAAAATACCCCAAATGGTGGTTTGACTGGAATCTGGCTTTCACTAGATTCAGCTACCGGGTTTCAGCCTATGTCTTGCTCTTGCGAGATGAATATCCCTCGACAGATGAAGAACAGGCAGTGCATTTAGAGTTGGTGTACCCCGATGCTCAAACCCAACTGGGAAGAGGTTGGCCGCTGGTGAAGTGGTTCCTGGCGATACCTCATTATATAGTCCTTTTATTCCTGGCCATCGCTCTATTTGGGGTATGGATAATTACCTGGTTTGCAGTTCTTTTTACCGGTCGTTACCCCCGAGGTCTTTTTGATTTCACATCAGGCGTGTTGAGATGGGGTCTCAGGGTAGAAGCATATGCATTTTTATTGATTACCGATAAGTACCCTCCCTTCTCTTTGGAGGCTTAAACCACTATGCAGCCACTAGCCTTGAATTATCAAATGAGGTTAACTGCACGCTGGTCTTCAGTATAGTGTGTTATCTTAAAAGTTAAAAAATGGAGATATACATGAAAAGTTTACAGAAATTTGGCGGTTTCTCCGCGCTGTATATGGCCGCCGCCTACCTCATCGGAATGGTCCTCTTTCTCGTCGTTCTGGACTACCCCAGTATTACCGAACCGGCCCAAAAGGCAGCCCTGCTCATTGAGAAACAGACGGTAATCTTTTCAACTAACCTGATAATGTACGTGTTCTTTGGTGTATTTTTGGTGGTACTGATGCTGGCGTTATACGACCGGTTGAAGATTCGCGCTCCGGCTATCATGCAGATGGCAACCGCGATCGGGATTATCTGGGCAGGCTCACTGATTGCCGGCGGTATGGTCTCGAATGCCGGAATCGCCCCCGTCGTCACGCTCTATGCCACAGATCCTGCCCAGGCTAGTTTAGCCTGGCAAGGAATTGAAACCACAGCAAACGGACTGAGCAACGGTAACGGTGAAATCCTGGGCGGGCTCATGACACTACTGGTCAGTCTGGCAGCGCTGCGGGCTGGCGGGCTTCCCAAAGGCCTAAACATCCTCGGCTTATTGGTTGGCGCAGTGGGAATTATTTCTATTATTCCGGGATTAATCAATCTGACTACAATTTTTGGTCTGAGCCAAATCGTTTGGTTCGTCTGGCTGGGGATTGTGCTGCTGCGTAACAATCCGCACAAGGTAGCATACCCTGATAGGGTCGCATCATAGAGCAAATCAAAAGAGGAGAAAAAGATGAACGTATGCATTATCGGGGCATCCGGAAAGTTGGGCAGGTATATGGTGAAGCATTCACTTGACCGGGGATATGAAGTAGTGGGAGTGTGCCGTGAGCGCAGCGTGAGCAAACTCGATATGTTCAAAGGGCGGATCACGGTAATTCCCGGCGCAACGAATAATCGCGAAGTGATCAAAAAGGCAGTCGTTGGGTGTGATGGGGTGCTCACTGTGCTGTTTCCCTGGGGTAATCGACACTACTCCTCGGGAACAGCCCAGGCTGTCATGGACTACGCGCGTCCGGGTGCGAGACTCATTTTTTCCTGCGGCTGGCATATCTCGCGTGACGGCAAAGATGTGTACCCGCCGTCCTTAATAAGAGAAGGTAAAGTTGCTCGCTGGGTCACGCGGATTATTCCTTTTGTGGACATTGACGACCAGGTGGAAGCCTGCCGGCGTATTTTTGCCAGCAATACCCTGTGGACGGTCGTAAGGGGGAGCGACCTTGAAGAGGGAGAGAGACAGGGACTGCCGGTGTGGAGCCGGCACGTAGGTGATCCCATTCTAGTCAGTAATAAGACGCGCCGTGTGGATTTTGCCCTGTTCATGGTAGAGGCCATTAAGAATGACAGGTTGATCCACGAGGCCCCGGCCATTGTTGGCTGCCGCACTCCCTCAGCGCTCGCTCACGCAGCCGCAGCAGTGCCAGGTCATGACCGTTAACACAGAGCGGCCTTACAAGACGTAGTCACAGTGATGTTAAAAAGGGGAGTACCAAAATATGTCAGGACAAATACGAAACTTGTACAGGTTACGAGGAAACGATATTCCAAAAGCTGATGCAGTCTTGACAGATGCCTTTCGACATGATCCTCTCTGGAGAAGAGTTTTGGAGGAATCCAGGACCGAACGACAAAGAGGCCTGTTCGAAGTACCCATAAGATATTGCCTCAGATACGGAGAGGTTTATGCTACCTCTGAAAATCTCGAAGGCATTATCACGTGGGTTCCGGGTCACCTGGCAGATATGCCCATCTGGCGGCTAGTTCGCAGTGGAGCTATTTGGTCTGGATTGAAAATGGCTGTTCAACTTTACTCCAAACTGGGACCCGTGTTTAAGCCAATCGAACATGATCGAAAAGAAAATATGAAGGGAAGCTCTTTCATTTATCTCCCCGCCATTGGCGTTGCTTCAGAATTTCAAGGACAAGGGTTTGGAAGCAGGTTGTTAGGCGCCTTAATCATAGAAAGTGAACGGGCCGGAATTCCTCTTTATTTGGAGACAGAGTCTGAAGGCAACGTTAGATGGTATGAAAAATTTGGTTTCGAATCAATTAAACAGGTCAACCTGCCCGTGCTTAATCTTCCTATGTGGGAAATGGTAAGAAAACCCAAAACATGATTTCACTCTAAAACTCATCTAGTCGTTGATAAAGGGGAGAAAATGAATACAATCATACAGACCGCCAAAAAGAATACGAAAGTTTTATTAGTTCTATTATGGGTGTTTTATTCGCTAAATTTTATTTATTGTGATGTTCTCTCCTCTTTGGAACCCGGAGTTTTGGCAGAGCATTTGTCAGGATTCACGGGAGGCGGAACCATCAAAATCACCGAAGGATTTTTGTTGGGAACCGCGATAATGTTCGAGATCCCGTTTTTAATGATTATCCTGTCCTGGGTATTAAAGTATAGAGCTAATCGTTGGACGAACATCATCGCGGGTACACTGTTTATTGTGGCTCAAATCGGTTCATTGTTTTTTGGAACGCCTTCTCCTGCATATATCTTTTATAGCACCATAGAAATCGCTGGGCTGCTACTAATTGTCTGGTATGCCTGGCGGTGGCGCAACTCTGAAGTTAGCTCTGACAACACAGGACTCGCTCAAAGTTAAGGGAGGAACTTATGAAAGCAATTATTGCTGCAAAATACGGACCACCGGATGTTCTTCAGTTCAAAGAAGTTGAAAAACCTGTTCCCAGGGATGATGAAGTCCTGATAAAAATTCATGCAGCCTCAATAAATGCCTATGACTGGCACCTCCTGACGGCCGACTTTGTCCTGGTGCGACTGATGGGCGGGGGGCTGCTCAAACCGAAAAACCCCAGACCCGGAGAGGACGTAGCGGGAAGAGTCGAAGCGGTTGGCAAAAATGTGCTCCAGTTTAAACCGGGAGATGAGGTATTTGGGGATTTATGCGAATGTGGATGCGGCGGTTTTGCCGAGTACGTCTGCGCGCGAGAAAATGCGTTGGTGTTGAAACCGGCCAACTTGACGTTCGAGGAAGCGGCGGCCGTTCCTATGGCGGCGGTCACTGCCCTGCACGGTCTTCGTGATATAGGCCGGATTCAGCCAGGTCAGAGGGTCCTGGTCAACGGCGCATCCGGAGGTGTGGGGACATTCGCGGTGCAAATTGCCAAATCTTTCGGAGCAGAGGTCACTGCCGTGTGCAGTACGCGGAATTTGGAACAGGCCGGCAACCTAGGCGCGGATCACGTGATTGACTACACACGCGAAGATTTCACCCGAAGCGGGCGGCGCTATGATCTGATTTTTGCCGCTAACGGATATCATCCTCTTTCAGCTTACAAGCGCGCACTAAGTCCGAAAGGAACTTACGTCATGGCCGGAGGTTCATTGGGGCAGATCATGCAAGCTATGCTCCTGGGACCATTGATGTCGCGGACCGGAGGCAAGAAAATGGCAGGCCTGACATCGAGACCAAACCAAAAGGATTTGCTTTTTGTGAAAGGGCTTATCGAAACCGGTAAGGTAAAACCCGTTATAGATAAATGTTACCCGTTAAGTGAAATCCCGGAAGCTCTACGCTATCTTGGAAAAGGACACGCCCGGGGTAAAGTCGTCATCAGCATAGAACACAACAGCAGGTGAAACACATCCATAAGGTTTTTATAAGGAGACCCAAAATGAAAAACTACAGAAAGAACGCTATCATGACGGGGATACTATTCCTGGTCTGTTCGGCCGCAGCTTTACTAAGCAGTCATCGACCGCGTCTACAGGTTAGATCAGATAATCGAGGCGCACCGTTATGTCGAGAAAGGGCATAAAAAGGGGAACGTCGTTATCACTGTACCATGAAAAACGGCGCAATTACTCGGAACATTACCAGGGAGGCAACCGCGAAACTGTCATGCTGGAGCGTAGCGAAGCATCTGGAGGCGGGGAGAGTTAGCTTCAATTTCAAAAAACACGTTCGTTTCGCGGGAAGCTTACCAGGAGGCAGGGCTTTGGATCTACTTGCTAAAGTCTTAGTAACGATTGGCAGCGTAGCCTCGATAGGCTTTGGTATCTGGCATTTCTTTGTACCATCACTATGGAAGTGGTATACATACATTGATATCAATGCGGCAGAGTTAGTGGCGGCTGTCAGGGCCATTAATGTGTTCTTTTCTTTATCGTTAGTCTTGTTTGGAATGATTAACCTGCTCCTCGTTTACGCAGGTAAGTCGAACAAATTCTCGATTATCGTCGTCCTGGCTGCAACCGGCATTCTATGGATAACACGGGTGGTAATGCAATTTGTGTATCCGCAAGGGTCTATGAATCCTGATCTACAATACGGTATGCTGATAGCATTCATCATGGTATCGCTATGCTATCTCGTTTCGTTATTTATTATGGTGTCACAAAAATCGGTAGTCTAACAGACGGTGGTAGAAAATAAAAAGGAGAAGACAAATGAAAGTTAAATTATTATTCGGCGCCATTTTCCTGGTTTTTACATTACTCATAGGAGCCTGTAACATGGCTAGCAGTACACCGACCACGGCTACTCCCCATAACCCGGCACCCCCGGCCCCAAATAAATACCTGGTAACCGTATCGGCGGAAGATTTCACCCAGGAACCGCACATAAAAAGACAGGTGGAAGTACAAGCCGGAAAGGTTTTTACTGTCGCGCTGGATTCGAATGCGACCACTGGTTTCAGTTGGACAGATCAGGCTAAAATAGCCGACGGAAACATTTTAAGACAGACGGGACACGAGTACATTGCTCCTAGAACAAACGATGATACCAGACCGGTGGCGGGTATGTCCGGTATTGAGGAATGGTGGTTTTCGGCAGGAGAAACCGGCACTACCACAGCCGCGATGAGCTATAGCCGACCATGGGAAGGGGGAGAAAAAGACGTGAGGACATTTGTTCTGACGGTGATAGTTAAGTAGGGTTAAGATGTTTTTCACTACGGTACAAGAAACGGTGATTCCGACGGGGAGTTTTGATCGTGAAAAAGGGTTTTCTGGTTCGTTTCGCGTTTATCTTTACAATTGCTTTAGTGGTTAATCTTTTGGTTGTGTACCTGTGGGATCTGCCGGCAGCAGGGCAAGGTACATTCGATTTGTACAGATCGGTGACTATCGCTTTCTTTACCGGTATTATTGTGACTTTGGCCTATGCCTGGAAGAGAAGATGACTCCACCGCGGAGCATTTTGGTTGCGTGAATACACCCCAGAGTGAAAACACCTCTTTACAGACCTCATGAAATCGTGTTAATCTATTACTAATAAAATTGTTGTCTATTTATATGATAATAGTCAACTATGGGGTCGCAATATGAAGTTTTCTACTCGCGCACGTTATGGGACCAGGGCATTGTTAGACCTGGCCATGCACTCCAATCCCGATTCGACGGTGACATTAAAAGAAATAGCGCAGAGGCAAGCAATATCTGTGACTTACCTGGAACAACTTGTTAAGCCTTTAATAGATGGCGGTATTATCCGGAGCATCCGGGGCAATAAAGGTGGCATCACCCTGGCCAAACCGGCATATGAAATCACGGTCAAAGAAATCTTCAGTCTGCTGGAGGGGCCCACCGTTCCGGTGGAATGCTTGAAACATTCTAATGTCTGTTCCCGTTCCGGCTTCTGTGCTGCCCAGGAGGTCTGGGATGAGGTCGGGAAAGCCATTGACCGGGTGTTGGAGTCAAGGACCATCCAGGACCTGGCACAAAGACAAAAAGACCTTAATTCTCCGGGTGATTACAGTATTTAACTCAAGTGGGTGTTGTCTGCCATTAAAAAGTTTTCAAATAAGATAATGAGGAAAGAAAGATGGAATTTGAGACCATAGTTTCCCATGCCGGTAAAAAAGTGGATACCGCTTACGGCTCCATGTCAGCTCCGATCTATCAGACTTCCAACTTTGTTTTTGAAGATATTGACAAAACTAAAGGCTATGACTATTCCCGGACGGCCAATCCGACCCGCAAGGTATTGGAAGATACGCTGGCGAAGTTGGAAGGAGGACATGCCGGATTTGCTTTTGCCACCGGTATGGCGGCAGTTACCACCGCTGTACATCTGCTTAAA
>DATIKA010000089.1:0-5004 GCA_035478055.1 Candidatus Limnocylindrales bacterium
CACAGTATCAATATTCAGTTTTGGTATCGTTAGCATTGGTACCTGCATTGTTGTATTCTCGAAAAAATGTCTTTCTCCTGCTTAAAAAATTATTTTTTTAGAATATTTTGTTGGGGGGAGGAAATACGAATACTTTTCTTCAAGAGCATAAAAAGATGGTGATAATTTTACCCACGTTTTGTTGTCAGCGGGGTCGAAAGAAACAGCTATGATGACAACTACTGAAAGCCGCCCGAATTGCGAACGGCTTTCAGGTCTCGAATTTTAAACTCCTCCGATACTATTCCTTTGTCTCTGGCGCAGCGGACCACTTACCAGAGAAAAACTCCTTCGTTAAGCTTATCACCACACCGCTTAAGGCCAGCAAGGCGATGAGGTTGGGCAAAGCCATAAGCCCATTGAGTGTATCGGCGATGTCCCACACGAGCGTCAGCCCGCCCACAGCGCCGATGACAATAAAGGGTAGATAGACATAGCGATAGATGCGACCGGCCAGACCGCCAAAGAGATACTCTACGCATTTTTCGCCGTAGAATGACCACCCAATAATTGTGGAAAAGGCGAATAGCGCAAGGCCAACAGCCACGATAATGCCCCCAATGCCGGGAAGCCCTTCGTTAAAAGCAAGTGTCGTGAGGGCGGCCCCGGTTTCTCCGGTTTCCCAGACTCCGGTCACCAGGATGGTCAGCGCAGTCAGCGAGCAAATTACGATCGTGTCAAGAAAGACCTCGAAGACACCCCAGAGGCCTTGTCTAGCAGGATGGTCGGTCTTGGCAGTAGCGTGGGCTATCGGAGCCGAACCGAGCCCGGCTTCATTAGAGAAAACGCCGCGAGCAATACCGAAGCGAATGGCATTGCGCACTGCGGCACCAGTAAAGCCACCCACTGCAGCAGCAGGTGTAAAGGCATAACTAAAGATGGTCGCGAAAGCATCTGGAACCATAGAAATACGGGACAGAATAATAATCAACGAACCGAGGATATAGAAAACGGCCATGATAGGAACAAGTTTTTCCGTAAAAGCCACGATGCGTTTAAGACCGCCGACTATAACTGCACCCGTAACAATAGCAATAACTATGCCTGTTGCCAACCTGTCAATGCCAAAGGTTGCATAAAGAGCAGCCGCTACAGAGTTAGATTGTACCATGTTGCCGATACCGAATGAAGCCAAGGCGGCAAAGGCGGCAAAAACGATGGCTAGCCACCTCATGTTCATGCCTTGAGAAATGTAGTACATAGGACCACCTGCCCATGTCCCATCGGGTGCTTTTTCGCGGAACTTCACCGCGAGCACAACTTCGGCAAACTTCGTGACCATGCCGAAGAAGGCACTTACCCACATCCAGAACATAGCTCCGGGGCCTCCAAGAGCGATGGCCGTTGCCACACCAGCAATATTTCCCACCCCGACTGTTGCCGCGACTGCCGTTGACAGCGCCTGGAACGGCGAAACTTCAAACTTAGTCAGTTTATGTTTGTCGAATATCCTGAAGAGTGTACTCTTTAGGGCGTAGCCGAAGTACTTTACTTGCAAAAAACCCAGTCGCCAAGACAAATAAATCCCCGTGCCCACAATCAATATGAGCATCGGGGGACCCCATACGATGCCATTTAACCAACTGTTAAACGCCATAAACGCTTCCATCGTTAATCTCATCTCCTTTTTGTATTATTCAACAAGAGAGACCAAGACAAAACGTGCCAACAATCACCTCCTTGAAAATTTTCCCAGCGGAGTAGACAGCTGAATACCCAAGTGCTACTTTTAGTGCGGCATCACCGGCAGCTTGCTGTGCCTCCCAACAAAAAAAGACAGCCTGCAAAAAACGGGAGAGCGTATTGCCACTCCTGTTTATCACTCTGTCCTTTATGCCTGAGAGATTTACCTGACAGTCCCAAGGCCGTCATATTACCCCTTCGGCGCCCGCATCACGGGTCTCTCCAGAGGCCCGTCCGCCCGCGGTGCATTTACCTGAGAGATTCAGTCCGCCGGGCAACAGCCGGCTTTCCTTGCTCCTCCGGCGCCCTAAACAGGTCTTTTCCGCGGAGTTCATCCGAGTCACATTATCAATATTTAGTTTTGGTATCGTTAGCGTTGGTATCTGTGTTTCTGTATTCGCGGAAAAATGTCTATCTCCTGCTTAAAAAATTGTTTTTTTGAAATAAGCTTCAAATCCATAACTTTCAACCATTCCGAATAAATTTGCCGGCTACCGGAGAAATCTGAGCCGGCGGAAAACATCTCCAGAAAAATGCTCAAAAAGCAGGATGAATTTGATTTGCCTAAATAGTGTGGGTCCTTTCCTCCTCCGGCAGTATCCGGTGCATCAGTTCTACAGCCCCCTCTTCCACCATTTCTCCTTTCGGTCCCTTTTCACAGGTGCTCCGGTTACCGAGCTTACCATGTATCCGCTCACGCCTTGCCGGAAGAACCAAAAATCCTTATTTTTTCACGGATCACAGCGGCTGCAACTTCCCTGGCCGGTGTTAACACCTGGCGCGGATCAATCTCATCGGGATCGTTATTGAGAACCTGGCGCATCGCCCCTACGAAAGCCTCCCGGATGTTGGTATCAATATTTATCTTGCGCACTCCGCATGCGATTGCTTTGGCGATGCTATCATCAGGAACGCCGGATGAACCATGCAGCACCAGCGGGCATGCCACCCGCCTGCTAATCTCTTTGAGCCGCTCAAAATCAAGTTTCGGTTCTCCTTTATAGCGGCCGTGAGCAGTACCTACTGCTACGGCAAGAGCATCAACACCGGTTTCGGCGGCAAAGCGCTCCGCCTCCGCAGGGTCGGTAAACAATGCTTCGGCATCGAGCACGCTGATATCATCCTCTGTGCCGCCAATTCTGCCGATTTCCGCTTCCACAGAGACCCCTACCGATCGGGCAATCTCGATCACCTTTTTAGTCAGGGCTATATTTTCATTAAGCGGCAGTTTCGAACCATCGATCATAACCGACGAAAAACCAAAACGGATGCATTTTATAACCTGGTCGAAGCTTGTACCGTGATCAAGGTGTAACACTACCGGTACGGATGTGTTTTCGGCAGCATGCCTGGCCAGTGTAGTGATGTAGCTGAGACCGGCATACTTGATTGCGCCCTGGCTAGCCTGAATGATTACAGGTGATTTTTCCGCTTCCGCGGCCTTGATGATACTCTGGATAATCTCCATATTGTTGCAGTTGAATGCACCAAGGGCATAACCGCCCTGATCGGCTTTTTGCAGTAAACCTGTCATCGGTACCAATGCCATCAAAATTAACCTCCTTTTTCGATCAGAATTTACTGCAGTTGATTGTGCAGGCCCGGGTGTATTTGGGCACAGCACCGATAAAGTCTAGCAGTTCTCTATTTGATGTTATTTCGCCCTGTCGTGCGGATTTCCCTTTTCTTCCGCCCAACATGCTGGCTTCATTGTGATTTTTCCCCGGATACATACCAATTCAGACACATCGCGGATCTTGAGCGAACCGCACTATTGACACGCCCCTCCATGAAGGTGATAAACTAACCATGGCTACAAAATAAAAACCAAAAAGGCAGCATCTATCCCTGGGGGGATTGTTATGAAAACAACAATGATTATCATGTCAGCCGCAGTTTTGCTTCTTGGAGTTCTGGCGTTTTTCCAAGGTGGATTGGTTCTGCTTGGCCAAGGCGTGTTGAACGGACTATTGATGTTTTTCAACGTCCTGCCGCTCCTGTTTGCGGCTTTTGCTATCAGCGGTCTGGCTCAGGTTCTGGTTAACCCACAAAAAATATGCCGTTTGTTGGGCAAAGGGTCCGGATTCAGGGGTATTTTGCTTGCTGCCGCCGTGGGCGGCACCCTGCCGGGGGGTCCCTATGTCTATTACCCCATCGCAGCATCGCTGGCGGCGGCCGGGGCGGAGGCATCTGCCATTATGGCTTTTGTGCTGGCTAAAAGCCTCTGGGATGTCTCTCGTTTGCCGATGGAAGTGGCGATTATGGGCGGTCATGTTGCTGCTGTCCGCTATGCGGTGACCTTTGTCTTCCCTGTTCTCATCGGGCTGCTTGCCCAATGGCTTTACCCGGGATTGACACAACGACTATTGCCTGTAACCAAGAAAGAAGGTGCAAAATAATGGCGGGAACTGTCTGGATTCTTATCATCCTGGCAGCAGCGCTGTTCTTCTTTGCCTTGAGCCGTAAAGACGACAGCCACAAAAAAGGGATCAAAAGCGGCGCCAGTCTATTCTATAGTTATCTGCCTTTGCTGACGATGGCCTTTTTGGCCGCTGGCCTACTGCAGGTGGTAATTCCAGCATCTCTGATAGAATACTGGCTCGGCGCCGGGGCCGGCTGGCGCGGTATTTTAATCGGCAGTGCCACCGGTATGCTTGTGGCCGCCGGCCCGTATATATCATTACCTATATTCGCTTCCATTATGCAAAGTGGCGCCGGAGTCGGCACCACGGTGGCACTTCTGACCAGCTGGTGTGTGATGTCATTCTCCAAACTTCCCTTTGAAACTGCCCTTCTTGGGCCCCGCTTTACCCTGGCACGAATTAGTCTTGTTATATTAATTCCTGTAATCGCCGGGTTCCTGGCGCAACTTCTTTTTTCCGGTAGTCCCTAGAATAATGTAGCCACGTCAGAAAGTGTAACAATGGCTTTAGAGTCGAGATTCAGATAACCCCGTGTTCCGGCAATGGTGCAAAATCGTATGCTGTTGCAGCGGCGACGCGGGTATCACCCCTCCGAAAACCGCTGTTTTGCGCTTCCCCTGCATACTTTTATCATACCCTTTGATGATCACAATTCTGTTCAAAACCTCTTGCCGCCGGCTTAATAACAAACCGCTTGGAGTAGAAATATGGTGATTTACAGCGCAACCGGTGAAAGATATCACCAGTGAGCCGCTTTCATCTTTTACATTACACCTAAAGTACATCAGCATTTAAATGGTGGCACCATTTAAGAGGACAGGATTTATAGCGTTTCCATCAGGTCTGCTGTCTGAATTAA
>DATIKA010000090.1:0-6323 GCA_035478055.1 Candidatus Limnocylindrales bacterium
GTTATGAACAATATTTACATACATCCCTGACTGCCCGGATGGCGCCTGTACGGTAATCAATGCAGTATTATTGCCGGTAGGAGTAAATAAACTTGGCGCTGTACTTACGGAACTTATAGCCCCGGTAATGGTCACATAGCCTGTCGGATAGTATCTTGTGAGGCTGCCTGTATGCCATACCTCGATCGTATACGATCCCAAAGGAAGAAGATTGCCGGATTCGTCCGTGCCATCCCACATGGCTGTATAGGTAGTGTCCGTTCCGGATAGTGGCAGGACTCTTACTGTTTCCTCTCTCCCTGTGGATGAATTCCACTTTGTTATCTTTGCCTGAAGATTCAGATCGGCTGCACCACTGACGGTTATAGCAGTAGTCTCTCCCCCAAATGCGTTGAATCTATCTGGTGCAACATTTACTGAGGCCACTCCCGAAATGGTGATCTGACCGGTCGTCGGCATCTGGTTATTGACAGAATCATAGACAATAATATTGTAAGTCCCGTCAGGCCATATGTGGTCAGTATAATAATAGCCTCGTTCTATGGCTGTCCACTCGACTGTGTATATCCCCGGTGTCGTTGTTTCGATTAAATAAAGCGGAGGATTTCCTCTACTCCTCCAGTCGTAGCCCCGCCAATTGTTATGAACAATATTTACATACATCCCTGACTGCCCGGATGGCGCCTGTACGGTAATCAATGCAGTATTATTGCCGGTAGGAGTAAAAGGCCTGGAAATTGGAGGAAAAAATATTCCCTGCACCGTTACGTTTGACCAAGCTCCAATATAGGTTGTCGTGGCAAGATTATAGACTCTTAAAACATAGGTATTTGATGCAACCAAGAGTCCATTATTATCTTTGCCATCCCACTGTATTGTGTACTGTCCCGGCGATATTTCTGAAAGTGCAAGGCCATTTTTTATTAAAGTACTTCCATCAGGAGAGAGAACCCTGATTTCTAGATTGTCAACCCCTGCAGTGGCTGTGACAGTTATGCTTGTTATTTCTCCATTCAAACTATTAAAAAACTTTGGAGAAGCAATTATAGAGGTTACTTCAGTATTGGGCCAGGCTGTTCCGGCAATAATAAATGCAAACAAAGTTAGAACACTTACCCATTTTGCAGATCTCATCGCTTGCCTCCAAATTGCCACATAAAGCTTTTTGATGCCTCAAAATGGAAAACCGCTACATGTTTTACTGTAGCGGTTTTAACCGAAGTAATTTCTTTTCACTATGTTATTCATCTGTTTGTTGCATGAAATCAGCAAGTCGTTTCAATACTGTTCGAAGTCAGAGGCTTTGGGATTAAGGCCAGATCACATTATTCGATACTTTCTCCCTAATACCAGCAACCCAATAAATCCATGTCCCAACAATAAAATAGAACCAGGTTCCGGCACAGGGGTTGTTGCATGATAAGTAAAACCGCTGTAAGTAATGGGGTTTTCGTTATCGTCCGGATTTGAAATGGTGACATCAAAATCGAGTGAACCCAATCGCATATCACTTATAAAGCTAAAGCCAGAGAGCGATGTGCCCGGAGCGATGTCTGAGCCGAAAGGGTGTGCTCCTAGAAAAAGTGAAAACCACGTAATAAATGATTTCTGATCACTGATAAGCTCCCAGTCTTCTGGGCTTGTGATATTTGAAAGATTTGCCTCGGGATAGATGGTGATGGAAAAGTCATAGATATCAAAGCCCGCGGCCGTAATAGGATTCAAAGTATTTAGGAGCGTATAATCATACTTCCAAAGCCCCCCGCTAAGATCTATTTCCAAGTATGGCGCCATCGCAGAGGGTGCAGCCTGTGCGTTTGATGTTAATAGAAATGGCAAGGCAAAGATCGATCCGAGAATAAATATTTTCAAGAGGTTGAATTTGTTTTTCATGGACGCCTCCCTAATTTGGACATACTAATTTAGACATAAATGACAACTACTCAGCAAAACCTTCGGCAAGTAAAATGACGAGCCATATTGCGCTAAGAACTGATAGGATATGATGATACCGGCAATCTCATCATCATTTCCCGATATCAGATTCTCATTCGCTTTGATGCGACACAAACACCATCGCAAGCGCATCAAGAGCAAAAAATGCCTTTGTGGCCGCCTATTTTAGCCAGGAAATTATCCACAGATTTTGCTGAAAAATCAGGCCGATTATGCAATGGTTGTTTCGCAATGTCTAGCAAAAAATATAAAAATGATACTACTAATCAGCCCTTGCGATGGGGGCATCGTTCATTGATAACAGAAACCTGGAATCAGGCACGACTTGTGTCAATCTAACGCAGCCAGGCGGCAAGCTCAAGCTATGGTCGATTTTTACCTGGCGCCTTTGTACCCGTTAATCAGCCTGACTTCAGTTGCTGTGATAGTTGATTGGTGGCAAGTCTGCCTTGAAAAAGACAGGCTCGACTATGCCGGAGGCTTCCGCTCTTGGATTTAAGTGTTAAAAGTGTTATCGATCATCTAAAAACGTATATTTTTTGACACTCGCCGGTAATGAAGGCCGGCGAAAACAGATATGTGAAGCAAGCAGCCGCTATCAACAGTCTGAACCCGGCCGAATCAGGCATCTCCTGCGCCAGCGATCATATCGTCAAAGATAATCCAAGCATTCTGTGACTCATCAAGTTTACCGGCAATCCATTTCGATCATCAGTCAGATCCCGTATTCCACTCCGAAATGCGCATTTTGTCGGCTGGAAAACCATTGGACGAATCCGTATGAGCACATGTCGCCACGACTATGGAGAAAATTTCTGAAGCCAGGGGTCGGCGTAAGTCCAAAAAAATACGTTTCTACATGATCGGCAACACCTTCATTGCGGAAAACATTTGTGCTATTTTCTCGCCGACATCCTGATTCCATACAACCGGTTTTGTTTTCAGCTTTTTGATTTCAGGAATAGAGCTAATTTGCTTCTCCAATCTTCCAGCAAAGTCGGGATTTACATCATTGAAACAGAAGACCAGCATTGACCTTAAATCAGGATCAGCGATAGCCTTTTTCAATATTTTAATCGGCGTAGATTCTGTTCCGTCATCATAAACTCCTGGTCCTGCAAAAAGATCTACATAGCCGATTTTACTACCTCCGAACTTCTTCACTGGGGGAACAATTACTCCCTGCCATGCATCGAAATATTTGGTGACGATCGCGGTCTTTTCCCTTGATTCCTGACTTCCGAGCAGGCTAGGAAAAAAGCCGTAAGTTCTTATTTTACAATACGGGTATTGCGAAATTGGGTGTCCCACGGGCAAAATGCTGTAATGTTTGTCCGAAAGAAGCGCAACAAGTCAGGCGCGATCAGCATTCAAGTAATCGACAAAGCCAACGGGTATCGAGTAGTCAAAACGATAGGCTCAACTCGTGACCCGGAAGAAGTTGATCGTCTTGTGGCATTGGGGAAACGTTTCATCCAGCGTCAGAGCAAACAACTGGCATTATTTCCCAAAGATCAGCGAGACAACGCCGCGGTTCCGGACTTCGTGCAAACACTTCGCAATGCGTCTATTCGCACCATCGGGCCTGAACTGATCTTTGGGCGGTTGTTTGATGAAATTGGCTTTGATGCAATTCCCGAGCAATTATTCCGCGACATCGTTGTGGCCCGACTGGTATACCCGACCAGTAAACGCAAGACAGCAGATTACCTGTACCGATATCAAGGCAAGGTTGTTTCTGAGGACAGCATTTATCTGTTTCCAGACCGGCTCAACAAGCAATACAGCCATCTTGCCCGGGAGGTTGCCTGGCGACACAAAAAAAAGATTCTCAAAACCATCTCCGTAGTTTTCTATGACATGACCAGTCTTTACTTCGAGGCGGAAGACGAGGACGACCTGCGGAAGATCGGATTCTCCAAAGACGGCAAGTTTCAAAATCCACAGATCCTGCTGGGATTGCTGATTGGCAGTGGAGGCCGGCCTATTGGTTATCGCATTTTCGAAGGCAACACATTTGAGGGGAAAACGCTTCTGCCGGTTCTCAAGGAGATTCAAAAGAAATACCGTTTCGGCAAGCCTGTTGTAGTGGCGGACGCCGCAATGCTCAGCAGGAAAAATCTCGATGCGCTGGATCGAGCGAAATATCCATTTATCGTAGCTTCACGCATCCGCAATGAATCCGATGCCAGGCAAAAAGGGATTCTTGAACGAAGTGCAGGTTTGCAAGATGGCCGGTTTATTGAAATTGATTATGGGTCGGGACGCCGGCTGATTGTAAGCCATCTGAAACAGCGAGCCGGAAAGGATGCGTATAACCGCCAGAGAGGGCTGGCTCGACTTCGCAAACGCATAGGCTCCGGAAAATTAACCAGGGAATATCTCAACAACCGTGGCTACAACAAGTTCCTTAAGCTTGCCGGAGAGATAACGGTTCAGATCGATGCGTCTATGATCGAGCAGGATGCTCGTTGGGATGGACTGAAAGGCTATCTCACCAGTACCGAACTTTCACCGACTGAGGTAATCGATAACTATAGGCACCTCTGGCAGATCGAACGGGCCTTCCGTATCTCAAAGACAGACCTGCGAATCCGCCCGATGTATCACCGCCGACGCCGTCGAATGGAAGCGCATGTTCTGACAGCGTTTGTCGCTTATACGATCCACAAAGAACTCGAACGCCGTCTCTACAAGGATAACATCCCGATCAGTCCCAGACGCGTTTCTGAACGGACGCAAACTATGTACGAAATGACCTTTAAATTACCCGGCGATCCGGAAGAACAGAAAATCCTGCTCCAAATGGATCCGGATCAGCAGCAAATTTATGAAATGCTTTATTGATCGCTTGGGTGTCCGATTTCGGAAGTCAGGAGGCAGACGTATTTCAGAGCGCACTACCCTGACCACGCGAAAAAACTTCCAGTGCTTCGAGGGAAGTCATTACGCGCGAAAAAACCGAAACCACCACCCGGAACCCGTTGTTGTTACTGAGTTTATTTACAGTAAAAATGTCGCTGCAAAATATCAAGGGATATATACCGCGTGGATTGACGGATGATTGCGCGCAAGGTACCGGAGTCCAATTCCGTGTGATTTGGGATAGTCAAGGTCTCTCGTTCCCCCTTTGGGCCGGTTCGGCGTAATTTCACATGACTGCCGCATTGAGAATGGATTTGGAAACCAAAAGACTCAAAGAGAGCTATAACCTCCTGGCCCGCCATCCGCCTGAGTTTAGGCATGCACCGTCTCCAGTTCCATGGTAACAATGATGGTCGGATTGGCGGCCAATCCCAATTCAGTTAAGTCCTCGTCCTCAAGATGCAGAGAGATGGCTTCATGCAGATTTGCAATGGTCTCATCCAATGTCTCACCTTGCGTAACGACAGGGAGTTCGACGCATTCCGCCACATATCCGGATTCATTGCCGCATCTCACCACGACGTTAATCGTATGTTGCAATCGCATCACTACTGCTCCTTTCTACCTGCAAAATCAATCGGAAAAACAAAAAAACTATCATGCACTGCCTATTATAGCACAGTGGGCGCGGTACTTTTTTTCACACTGTCATTATCATTTGAGGATGAAATCCACCGCCCTTTCTGTTGCCTGGGCTTCCGCAACATTCGCACCGATGGACGTTGCGGAAGGCATCTATTGTTTATAGTGTACCCCAAAAACTGGACAGGTAATTAAGGTGGTAAAAGCTTGCCGCATTTTATGGAGAGAGCGGCATGAAGCGGGAACGGAATCGTTACGACGCGGTATTGAAGGCGAAGGTTGCGCTGGAAGCGCTGAAAGGGCAGCGAACGACGAATGAGATAGCGGCCGCATATGGAATACATCCCAATATGGTAATGCAGTGGAAGAAACAGGCGGTGCAACAACTGCCTGAGATCTTCTCAGGCAGTCGGTCCCGCAGGGAGCAGGATGATGAACAACTGCGTGATCAACTATACCAGCAGATTGGCCAGCTGAAGGTCGAACTGGACTGGTTGAAAAAAAAAGCTGGATTGCTCCGTTGAGGAACGTCGCCAATGGATCGAACCCGGGCATTCAGCTATGAGCGTAGCAAGGCAATGCGACCTGGCGGGATTGTCGCGAGCAAGCTACTACTATCAGGGCGCAGGAGAGAACGAAATCAATCCGGGACTGATGCGACTGCTCGACGAGCAGTACACAAAGACGCCATTTTACGGAATTCGCCGAATGACGGCTGTGCTGTTGGCTGCCGGACACAGAGTGAATCACAAACGAGTGACCCGGCTGTTGCGATTGATGGGGCTGGAAGCCCTGTATCCCAGGCCGCGGCTCAGCATCGGAGGGCCGGAGCACAAGATTTATCCCTATTTACTGAAAGG
>DATIKA010000091.1:0-2545 GCA_035478055.1 Candidatus Limnocylindrales bacterium
ATTACTCACCAAACCGTTATCATAGATGAGAGCGGCAGCTGCGGGCCCCAGTCCCTCAATATCCATCGCCCGTCTGGACGCAAAATGAGCCAACTTTTCAACCATCTGGGCGGGACAAGACGGGTTAATACAGCGCAATGCTGCTTCTCCGGCCAGGCGAATGGTCTCCGCATTGCAAGATGGGCATATTTCCGGCATTTTAAACTCAATTTCACTACCGTTTCGCTTATCTTTTACTACCCGGAGCACTTCCGGAATTATTTCTCCGGCCTTGTGGATAATTACCGTATCTCCGATCATAACCCCTTTTTCCTTGATCATAGCTTCATTATGCAGGCTGGCCCGCTGCACAGTGGTACCGCCTAAAATTACCGGCTCCAGAATAGCGACCGGTGTAATCGCCCCGGTACGCCCAACACTAACCTCGATATCCAGAACTCTCGTCACCTTTTCTTCGGGTGGGTATTTGTAAGCAATCGCCCAGCGCGGACTGCGCGAAGTAGCACCCAATCCTTTTTGCATATTTAGCCGGTTCACCTTGACCACGATACCATCAATATCATAAGGCAGCTGATGGCGTTTCCCCTGCCATTCGCTGCAGTAGCGCCATACTTCTTCCATACCATGGCAAAGTGCGCGCTTCGGATTTACCGGTAAACGCAACTCCATCAGGTAATCCAGCAGATCGGCCTGAGTTTGCAGCAGTAAAGTGTTTCCGCCTATGCCGTAAAAAAATATACGCAGCGGCCTGGCTGCCGCTAAACGCGGATCCAGCTGGCGCAATGATCCTGCTGCAGCATTGCGAGGATTGGCAAAAAGAGGTAATCCCTGTTTTTCTCTGAGCAAATTGAGCACACTAAAATCAGTGTGGTTAATGTAGACCTCGCCCCTCGCCTCAAGGGTCACCGGGGCAGACAACTGCAGTGGAATCTGCTTTATTGTACGCAGATTTTGTGTAATGTCTTCGCCGGTATAGCCATCGCCACGAGTTAAACCACGCACAAAATAACCATTTTCATAATGCAGCGAGACTGCCAGCCCATCAACTTTTAATTCACAAAAATATTCGATTATCTCTTCGCCTGTCAGTTTTTGCGTTCTGGTATCGAAAGAATACAACTCTGTTTCGCTGAAAGCATTTTCCAAACCTAACATCGGTACCGAATGCCTGAATGTGGTAAAACCCGACAGGGGTTCACCGCCAATGCGCCCTGTTGGCGATTCCGGAGCGCGCCATTCCGGGTATGCCTCTTCCAGAAGCAGTAGTTCCTGCATCAGCCGATCGAATGCAGCATCATCGATCGCAGGCCGATCGAGCACGTGATAGCGGTAAATGTGTTCATCAATCTCCCGCTGCAGCTCCCGCATCCGCTTCTTCGCCTGCCCTTGATCCAATATTTCCATTTATAATCTCCTCTTGGCCTCAGTGCAATACTGTTTTCAGCTTACTCTTTCACAAAATAGCATTCGCTAATCAAAGGTATTTTCCTGCCCTTTCACGTTACACATTTCTATCAGGATTGAATATGTTTATCTGATAATTGATTTAATACATCTCTTAAAAACGTTTCCAAAGCACATTTTATATGAACGACAGAACCCGACAGAACCTTTCATTAAAATAAGTTTCTCCGGGGTCTTGACAACGTCGGAAACAGATTATATGCTGTAAATGTAAAACATAACGACCGGTCGGTTTATATGGCAGCTATCCGGAGGGCTTATGAATAACCTGCAGCGCAGTGCCCAAACAAAGGCGAGTATTTTGGATGCCGCCACTGTATGTTTTGCCCGTGAAGGGTTTGACGCCACCGGTGTTGCTGAAATATGCCAGAGAGCAGGCGTCAGTAAAGGTGCGTTTTATTATCACTTTGAAAGCAAAGAGGCGGCTTTCCTCGAACTGATCGCATCCTGGTTGAGCGCTCTGGAACAAGTATTGGAAGATGAAGCCTATAATTATAAAACTGTGCCTGAAGGACTTCTCGGCATGGCGGGAAATATACAGCAAATAGTTGCCAATAACCGGATGCTGATGAGTTTATTTCTCGAACTTTGGACCCATGCCAGCCGTAATGAAAAAATACACCAGGCCACTATCGCCCCTTACAAACGCTACCTGCTTATCTTTGAAAAATTAGTCCAACGCGGCATTGACGAAGGTTCTTTTGAAACGGTTGACCCGGCATCGGCCGGGCAGCTATTGCTCTCTTTGTCCAGCGGCTTTTTTCTGCAGGCCTCGCTTGACCCTGATGGAGCAAACTGGGGCAAGCTTTTACAGGAAAGTATACATATTCTGCTAAACGGTCTTAAACGGAGGAATTGAAATGATACTGGTTACCGGAGCAACCGGGCACTTGGGCAATGTTCTGGTTCGCGAGCTAACAGCAAGAGGCGAAAAGGTACGGATTCTGGTTTTGCCCAACGAATCGCTTCGCTCACTTACCGGCGTGTTGGTTGAAGTAATCACAGGCGACATCCTGGATCGCGAAGTCCTTAGAATAGCAATGCGTGGTGTGAAAAAAGTATTTCACTTAGCCGGTGTGAT
>DATIKA010000092.1:0-3005 GCA_035478055.1 Candidatus Limnocylindrales bacterium
ACCCTGTCCCTACCGCTCTTACGGGCTAAAATTTTCTCCACCATAGTTATTCCAGTTTTTTTGTTCATTGCAGGCTTACTTCACTCTCCTCAAAGCTAAATTAGCTAATCTCCCTCGTTGTCCTGGAACCGCGCAATAAAGCTACCTTGCCGGTGCGAACAATTTCTTTAATGCCAAAATGATTCAGAAGCATCTTGATCGCTTCCAGCTTTTCGTCGTTCCCGGTTACTTCTACAATCATTGAATCCGGGGAGACATCAACCACTTTTCCACGGAAAGTTTCAACCACTTGCTGTATAGCACTACGGTTGTCTACCTCAGCGTTAACCTTTATCAGCATCAGCTCACGCATTACAGAAGGTTCATTGGAGAGGTTGCTGACCTTAATGACATTGATTAACTTATGCAGCTGCTTGGATACCTGCTCAACGACAGTCTCGCTTCCATCTACCGTTACTGTCATCCGCGATATGCCCGGATTTACAGTCTCGCCTACCGCAATGTTGTCAATATTAAATCCACGGCGGCTGAAAAGCCCCGCTACGCGGGTCAGTACTCCTGGTTTATCTTCGACAAGGATAGCCAAGATGTGTTTCAAAACTTATCCCCCCCAAATATTATCTCGTTTATGGGACAGTTTGGCGCTACCATAGGATATACGTTTTCTTCAGGTTCAACGACAAAATCTATAACCACTGGCCCTTTTTCCTTCAAAGCTTTTTCAATGGCCGCAGTTGCTTCGCTTGGGGTTGTTGCACGAATGCCCATTGCTCCATACGCCTCTGCAACACGGACAAAGTCAGGGTTACCATGGAGTGTTGTATATGCATAGCGTTTTTTGCAGAAAAGCTCTTGCCACTGGCGCACCATGCCTAAATAGCCATTGTTGATTATGGCTATCGTAAGATCGAGCTTATTACACACAGCTGTGGCGAGTTCCTGTATATTCATTTGAAAACTTCCGTCACCGGTTACACAAATAACCGTTCGGTCGGGAGAGGCAAACTTGGCGCCAATTGCAGCCGGAAACCCATAACCCATCGTTCCCAAACCCCCGGAAGTGATAAAAGAACGTGGCTTTTTAACACAATAATGTTGAGCTGTCCACATCTGGTGCTGTCCTACATCGGTAGCAACAATAGCGTCACCGCCGCCTAAACGGCTAAATTCCCTGATCACAAATTGAGGCTTAAGCGAACCGGTAGAATCTGCCCCGGCTCTCGAAAGGGGAAACTGCTTTTGCCATACTTCTATCTGTTCTAACCAGTCGGCAGTGTCACCTGGTTGTAACTTCTTCAGCAGCGCTTCGAGAACCTTTCGCACGTCGCCTACTATCGGAATATCAATGACGACATTCTTGCCAATTTCGGCCGGATCTATATCAATGTGCACTATTTTTGCATGATTAGCAAAACTTTCGAGTTTACCGGTAACGCGATCATCAAAGCGCACGCCGGCTGCGACAATTAAATCGGCCTCGGTTAGGGCGTAGTTAGCGGACACACTGCCATGCATACCTGGCATACCAAGGAAAAGTGGTCGGTCGCCAGGGTAAGCTCCAAGGCCCATCAACGACAGGATTACCGGTATTCTGGCCCTTTCAGCAAGGTCAATGAGCTGTTGTGATGCCGCAGATCTGATCACACCACCGCCGGCAAAAATTACTGGCTTCCGTGCATCTCTGATTGCCTTAACCGCTCTGCTTATCTGACCTTGATGCCCCTCATAGGTGGGCTTGTAACCTGGTATTTCACGCCTTATATGATACTGAAAGTTGCTTTCCTGGATAAAAATATCTTTGGGCACATCAATAAGTACAGGTCCGCATCGCCCGGTGGTGGCAATAAAAAAAGCTTCTGACAAAACCGAGGGGAGTTCATGTATATCCTTTACCAGGTAATTATGTTTGGTAATAGGTAACGTAATGCCCGTAATATCCGCTTCCTGGAAAGCATCCGTCCCTATAAGGTGGCTTGATACCTGTGCGGTGATCAAAACCATCGGAACCGAATCCATGTAGGCGTTAGCAATGCCGGTAACCAGGTTGGTAGCTCCGGGGCCGGATGTTGCAAACACTACCCCCGGCCGACCGGTGATCCTGGCGTAACCATCGGCAGCATGGACAGCCGCCTGTTCGTGCCGCACTAAAATGTGCCTCAAGGGAGCATCGTACAGAGTGTCGTATAGCGGCAACATTGCTCCACCCGGGTATCCAAAAACTATTTCAACCTTTTCTTGTTCCAGAGCTCCAATAACCATGGCCGCCCCAGTAATGGTCTTTTTTTTCATCACTTTTCACCTATCCCTTAATCTCAGTTTCGGCCAATTGTCTGTCGCTCATTCCGGTTGTTCAGTCCAGTGGTACACCTTCGTTTTGGGTCAGGGTGCGAAAAAGTGCCATTAAGCGCTTTGTCACCGGCCCAGGTTTGCCTGTCCCAATGGCACGCATATCTACTTCAATTACCGGTATTACCTCTGCGGCAGTACCGGTTAGAAAACACTCGTCCGCCACATACAGATCATGTCGTGTAAAAGGAGCTTCTTGGACCGGTATGCCCTCCTGGCGACTCAAATCAATTATTATTTCCCGGGTAATACCTTCTAATATGCCTAAATATGGCGGCGGTGTAATCAGTTTTCCCTTGCGAAATATAAAAACGTTATCTCCGGAACCTTCGCAAATGTAACCTTGAGCAGTCATCATTAGCGCTTCCAAAACCCCTGCTCTGTTGGCCTCTAATTTTACAAGGATATTATTCAAATAGTTAAGAGATTTTATTTTTGGATCGAGAGCATCAGCCATATTGCGACGCGTAGCAACCGTAATCACAGCTAGACCCTTCCCGTAAAGTTCATCCGGGAAAAGGGCAATTTTATCAGCGATAATAATGACCTGGGATGTTTTACACTTGCGCGGATCCATACCCAGATCGCCTACTCCCCGAGAAACAACCAGCCTTATATAGGCATCCCTCAATTTGTTAGCCTTCACTGTATCAACCACA
>DATIKA010000093.1:0-1716 GCA_035478055.1 Candidatus Limnocylindrales bacterium
TCCTCAAAGACATGCTTGCCGCGATGCGCCCTGCTGACATTGCAGAATTTCTGGACCAACTTAATGCTAAGAATACAGTCATTGTGTTCCGTCTTCTTCCAAAGGATTTGGCTGCCGATGTGTTTTCCCATATTCCTTCAGAGAAGCAGGCGGCAATTTATATGCTGACTAATGAGAACGAGTTGGCCGAAACAGTGAACGACCTGTTTTTTGACGACAAAATTGATTTTCTGGAGGAAATGCCGGCAAACGTTGTAAAAAAGATCTTGAAAAACTCCAGCGAAGCAGAAAGAAAACTGATAAACCAATTTTTACAATATCCCGATGGCTCTGCGGGCGGGCTGATGACCATCGAGTATGTGGATTTGCGTAAACAGATGACAGTTACCCAGTCGCTGGACAGGATCAGGGCCACCGCACTTGACAAGGAAACGGTGTATACCTGCTACTGCATCGATTCGTACCGCAAACTGGAAGGGACCGTTTCGCTCAAGGATCTGGTCATTGCTTCCCCTGATGTTCTTGTGGATGATATTATGCAGAAAGATGTACTGTCGGTAAACACCCATGAGGATCAGGAACATATTGCTGCTTTGTTCAAAAAGTATGACCTGATCTGCCTTCCGGTGGTGGATAATGAAAAAAGGCTGGTGGGAATTATCACTGTTGATGACGTGGTGGACGTCATCGACAGGGAAAACACAGAGGACTTCTATCTGATGGCCGCCGTTCATGGCGGGGCGAAAAAGGATAAACTGCTCCAGGTTTCAATCCCTACCGCTATCCGGTTCCGTCTTCCGTGGCTGATTATAACCCTTTTCGGTGGTATACTTGCCGGAGGTGTTATTGGATTTTTCGAGGAGACACTGGCAGCCGTCTTAGTTCTTGCCGTATTCATACCGGTTATTATGGATATGGGGGGCGATGTGGGAATACAAACCTCAACAATTATTATCAGGGGGCTGGCGACCGGCGATATCAACAAGAAAAATGTCTGGGCGACCTTGATGCGCGAAATACTGATCGGAATATCGATGGGGGTTATCTGCGGAATTGTGGTTGGAGTGGCTGGTGAGATATGGCAAGGAGTTCCGATGCTCGGGGTAGCGGTGGGGGGCGCAATGATTACGACTATAACCGTAGCATCTTTTCTGGGGGCGTTTCTCCCGATTTTGTTTAACCGCATCGGGGTGGACCCGGCGGTGGTATCGGGTCCGCTGATTACTACCATAAAGGATATTACGGGGCTTATTATTTATTTTGCCATAGCGTCTTTAGTAATGGGGCTTTAGGGGAAAGAAACAGGGGACGTTTCTTAAAGGGTCCAATCGGAAGTTTTGCGCAATGCAAAAGCTCAACCTTCAGCTAATAATAGCCAATAAGATGCGAAACAAAAAAGGCGAGATAGTGGATACGCTGGCATATTCGGACCAAAACGAGATTACGCTAGACTACAAGGCAATACAGGATATGTTCGGCACAGATTTCTACAATATTTACCCAAGGCCTGTTTTCGGCAGAAATAGAAATACATAAAACGGCAGTTAAAAATACATAACCCGGCAAACAAGAAGGCATCGCCATCACCAGCTTGAATAATATCCTCTAAGTCGGCAAAGACAAGGAGGGAAAACAAGAGGTGCTAACAATGCCCCAACAAGAGTATATCAAATATCTTTATGAGAAGGAAGAATTAAGCATCAACCAAATCAGTGC
>DATIKA010000094.1:0-4766 GCA_035478055.1 Candidatus Limnocylindrales bacterium
AATCGATTCGGAGAGCTTGTTGCCATACTCGATCTCCGCCTCAGCCAGTGCAGTTTCACAGCTGGCACACCAATAAACCGGTCGCATGCCTTTATAGATATAGCCACGTTCAGCCATCTTCCCGAAAACTTCAATCTGACGTCCTTCAAATATTGGGTTTAAGGTCAGATACGGGTTATCCCAGTCACCGCGCACACCAAGCCGTATAAACTGCTTTCTTTGGATATCCACGTAGCTTAAAGCATACTCACGGCACATACGCCGAAACTCGAGATCTGTTATCTCTTTGCGCTTGACACCTTTTGTCTTGATGATCTGGTGCTCTATCGGCAGTCCGTGTGTGTCCCAACCTGGAACATAGGGACAATCGAAGCCGCGCATGGTTTTATACTTATTGATTATATCTTTAATTACTTTATTCAGAGCTGTCCCCATATGAATATCTCCGTTAGCGTAGGGCGGACCGTCATGCAGTATATACAAGGGTGCACCCTGACGGTTCTGCCGCGCCAGGTTGTTAATATTCAACGACGCCCAATATTCAAGAATTTCCGGTTCGCGTTTGGGCAGATGCGCACGCATCGGAAATTCAGTTTTGGGCAGGTTCAGTGTGTCTCGGTAATCCAAAGTTCATCTCCTCCAGGCAAACAAAAAATAAAAAATCCCATCCCTTAAGGGACGAGATCACTCCCGCGGTACCACCCTTCTGGCCGCATGTAAAGATAGATACAATTACACATGGCCACCTTTTTCAACCGATAACGGCGGCACCCGCCCGCGTCTACTTTTTCCAGATGGAAATTTGGCGCAAGAACTCCCGGGGGATCTACAGCGGCGCTGCTCTACCGGCCTTTCACCTTTAACCGACTCTCTGTAAAAGCCAACCTGCCACCTTACTGTCCCGTTCACAGCCTGTTATAAAGTTATTATATCAGATCAAACCCCTTACAGCGATGTCTTCTTACTAGATTTTAACAGCTGTAGACAAGCTATAACTCCGGTTCCACCTCGAAATTGTTCGCCGGCTCAAAACTGCTCGTCGACTCGATATTACTTACCGACTCAGTATCTTGCCTAGGCTGGTAGTCTTGCCGCGAAGTGCCAAGAGATTTCTCCGGTTTTGGAGCATCCATCCAATCTTCAGTTTCCAACATAGAAAGCTGAGCCTCAAGAACTGAACGGAATCGCATCCTGAATACCTGGGCTTGTTTGTACAATTCGTCCTGCTCCACCAGTATTCTGCTGGAACGGTAACGTGCATCTTCAATAATCCGCTGGGCTTCTCTTTCTGCTTCCTTCCGGATCAGCTCAGCCTCCCGCCTGGCGTTGTGCTTTACATCTTCAGCTGCTTCCTGGGCCACAACAATGGCATTGTGCATAGTTTCTTCCAGCTTCCGATAGCTTTTGTTTTTTTCAAGAAGTTGTTCCATCTGGTCTTTAAGATCAGTGTTTTCACGTATATACTTTTCTATGTCTTTGGCTACCCGATCTAGAAACTCATCTACATCTTCAATATCGTAACCACGGAAAGAGCGCTCAAATTCTTTATTCTGGATATCCATCGGTGTGATCGTCATCTCAAAAATCCTCCCTTTAGGCCAATTAGATGTCTGCATTCAACAAAAAAGTTGCTTTTCCTGCCTGCTTAGCTATATTTTTTCAGCTTTACGCGTATTCTTCCTTTACGTGTTTCACCTTCTACAGAATGCAAGAGCAGGCGCCCTCTGCCCTTTAATGAAAGCTGATCACCTTCATGAAGTTTATACGAAGGTGAATCAACCGGACGCCAATTTACCCTCACCAGACCGCCTTTAATCAAAAGCACTAACCGCGATCGGGAAATACCAAAGCCTACCGACAGTACCGAGTCTAGCCGTAAGCTGGCCACCGTTCCATGAATCTCCTTACCCTCTTCCACTAGCTGAGATAGTTGTCCAGGCGCTTTTTCGCTGCATTCCACCTGCAAGGGGCCAATCTGACAAAGGTTGGAGCAGATATAATCGGCCAGCGGTGTCAGTACCATGATCACTGCCCCGCCCTCTTTTAAAAGCAGGATATCACCTACCTGGTCCCGACGCACACCAGTAGCCAGTACCGCCCCCAAAATATCCCGATGACCAATTTCGCTGGACGTGTCAGCCCATTTAACCATTACCGCTGTTACGGGAGACAGTAAACCCTGATGCTCTGCCGGAAAAACATGCACCGAGTTCCTTTCAGCATCCGGATAGCCGCCATAAACTGTATAAGATAGTGCCGTTCTCTTTTGAAGCTCTGCTTTGGCAAGCTCAAACTGGCGCGGGTCCAAAAAGGCCGTGCTATAAGTTTTTCTGCCGTCTACTTCCAGCAGCTTGCGTTCGAAATTCTGTTGCCACTGTTTTTCCCCTTCTGTAAGAGGGGGCATCGATACCATCTTGTCCACGCTCCAACAGCCAGAATTACAGATATCTTTCAACTACCTGCTGCGCCAACATCACCAGAATAAGCAATACCAGCGGGGAAAGATCCAGATAACCCATGCCAAACTTGACTGTAGGGATAATCCGACGCAGCGGTGCCAAAATCGGTTCGGTTAATCCATAAAGCACCCGGTATATTCTGATCAGCGTCCTATTACCGGAAGGACCCATCATAAACCAGGACAAAATAATGCGCCCAAAGATAACAAAATAATAAATCTGAAGAAAGTACATCAAACCTGCCGCCAAAAAATTAATTATATTCACCCACCTTGATTAGATAGTATGATGCACAGTTACCCTGCATCGCTGATACCTTTGCGGTGTTGATTAACTTCCGTGCCAGCTCCATTCGGAAAACGGCAGCAGTCTTTTAGTTCAAGGCTTCTGCTCAGGCCAGCTATGACTCAAAAAGGGCGCTGCCAATGCGGACCATGGTGGCTCCTTCTTCCACTGCTATAGTAAAGTCATTGGTCATGCCCATGGAAAGCTCTTTTAACTCCTGCCCCGGTCGGGAGTGCAGTTCCTGCAAAAGGCGCAGTTGTCTGAAATACTGACGCGTTTCTTCCGGATCGTCAACGTAAGGCGCCATAGTCATTAACCCTTGCACCCGAAGACGGTCATGAGATTTTAAAGCCTCCAGAAAACCAGCCAGATCATCAGGAGCAAGACCATACTTACTTTGTTCACTGGAAACGTTAACCTGAATCAAAACAGCTGCTTCTTTACCTGAACGTTCGGCACATCTCTGTAGTTCATCAGCCAGGGAGAGGCGATCCAGTGAGTGAATCAAAGCAAACCTGGCCAACACATCTTTAACCTTATTCGTTTGCAGATGACCGATAAAGTGCCATCGCAATTCCGGCATACTGTCAACTTTAAACATTGCCTCCTGAAGGCGGTTTTCACCAAAATCATTGATCCCCAGGGCAGCAGCCTGGCTTACTGCTTCAAGACCGACTGTTTTGGTTACTGCAATCAACGTGATCACGGAAGCATCACGGTTAACACGCTGTGCAGCTTCGACAATTGCCGTTTTCACGCGTCTGTAATTTTCAGCCAGCACTGCACAACACCTCCAGATTTCAGGAACACACTGCTTCATTACCGGTTATTGCGCGAACCGCACCGTTTATTTGCCACTGGCGTTTTCATGATTGAGCCCGGTGCGGTTGATTCCCCCATATTAATCAGTCCAAACGCTGCCCTTCTTCAACCAATTCATGAGTGATGATAACCAGGCTATGCTGTTGGATGCCCTCGACCATCAACTGCTCCTCCTGACTCATAGTAACGGTAATCGGGCGGAATACAACTCTGCCTTCCTGGTTCACGTATACCCCGGCAACGCCTTCTTTTTCAAATAAAGCCCCGGAGGGAATAATAATACCCTGATGCCGTCGATAAATCAAGCTTGCTTCGGACCAGCGCACCTGATCAAATTTTTCCAGTTGTTTTCTAAGGCGATACGTAATACGTACTTCCTGTTTAACTTCATCAATTATGTAATCGTGAATAAAAGCCTCTGCTCTTTCATCCGGTGCAAAATCAAATATTATCGTTAGATCGGGCTGCCCGGCGATAGCTCGGCCGGGATTAAGCGGCAACACGATATTAAAATACCAATGCCAATTATTAACAATTTTAAGAATTGGTTGCCCCTCTTCTACAAGATCCCCTACCTCGGTCACTATCATTTGCGGCAGCTTTTCAGCAGCCGTATCTTGCGTCAGGTAGACAGGACCAGCATATCCCTCCCATCCATCAAGGTGGTAGGAAAGAAAACCCGGGTTTTCGTTATTTATTGGAATAATTTTTTCAAAAGCAGATATATCCTCATCATATTCAGAACGGATCTCTGCTTCATTTCCAAACACATTCCCAAATATCTGATTCCAATTAGCGATCAACCGTTTCCACAGGTCAGCTTCCGGTTCTATTTCTTCTGGACCGCGCAGCACATCAAAATCAGCGGGATCGACCACTCCGACAACTGCCAGTTCTGCTCCTGCGGCAACACGCCTGCCCGGATCAGCCAACTGCAGGATTATCCCGGAGGCAGGTGCTCGTACTACCTCTTCAGAACGTATAATCAACCCTTCACCGCTAATTTTCTGCTCCATGAAACCTATTTCAGCCTTTGCTACCTGTAACCGCCATGCCAGAAATTGATCCCCCAGCCAGTGATAACCGATTATCAAGATCAACAATGCCGCCAGCACAAGAACAGCATAGAATACAAATGCCTGTTTCAGGTTACTGAACCGTCGGCCTTCCCCCGGGATTACAGTGAAACGTTCTCTGTCG
>DATIKA010000095.1:0-2769 GCA_035478055.1 Candidatus Limnocylindrales bacterium
GTACTCCATATTACAACCGAGCGGGTCCTGCGCTTTTTGGGACTGACGGGTACCCGTGAGACTACTATCACCGAGGATGAGGTCAAATCGCTGATTGCAGAGGGAACGCAAGCAGGCATATTTGTTCCACAGGAACAGGAAATGATCGAAGGTGTTCTCCGCCTGGCGGATCGCCCGGTCCGGGTGATCATGACCCCGCGCACCAAGATCGTTTGGGTAGACTTGAAAACCGACCGAAAAGCAATTATTGATATTGTCGAGAAGCAACGCTTTTCACGTCTGCTGGTTTGCGACGAAACTGTCGATCACCCCGTCGGTTTTGTTCACACTAAGAATCTTCTTCCCGATGCGCTTAGCTGTAACGATTTCAATATTGCCACCTTGATGACACCGCTAATCTGTGTTTCCGACCGTACGCCGGTTCTAAGGCTTCTTAATCAATTTAAAAAAGAAAAAGTGTATATTGCCGTGGTATTCGATGAATACGGAACAACCGAAGGACTTGTAACCATTACCGATATAATCGAAGCCATCGCCGGAGATCTTCCGGAGAGAGACGAAGACACTGGTCTGCGGATTGTGCAAAGAGACGACGGGTCATGGCTGGCAGACGGAACAATTCCAACCGACGAAGTTGAGACTATAACCGGTATCGATATGGGAGAGGACGTCGAGATGCTAGCCGGTTTTGTGCTGGACTACCTGGGACAAATACCGACAGCCGGCGCAAGCTTTACCCATGGGAATGCACGGTTCGAGGTTATAGATATGGATGGCAACCGCATCGATAAAGTACTCATTGAAATTGATCGGAAAAGTTCCGATCCGCAAGGCAACACAACGCACAATTAAAAATGGATTACGCTACGGCGGTCATTTCCGCCATCATTCTAATTCCTCAGGAATATAATTTGGATTGCTGCCACTGCGTTTTATAAAAATTCACCTCGCGCCAATAAGGTTCTACCAACCGTTCCAGGCGGCGCAGTTCTTCCTCCGGTAAAGGTTTAAATGATGCGGCGATCCGGGCGTTTTCCTCCAGCTCTGCTATGGTGGATATTCCCACTACAGCGCAGCTGACAGGATAGCTTAAAACATAGCCCAGGGCATCGTTCATGGAGTTGATTCCACCATCCCGGAAAATGCGCCCGTAGGCCGCTACTTTCATGGCGATAATCCCCATGTTTTTTGCGACAGCAGTTTGCAGCAGCTCTTTCTGGAATGGTTGGTAATATGGGTCACCTGCGTTAAGAGAGAGCATGATGCAATCAAAATTGTATTCATTAATTCCCTGCACCAGAACCGAAGGGTTCTTATGGCCGGTAATACCGGTAAACCGGATTAGCCCTTCGCTTTTCAGTTTTTCCAGCGCCGAGGCAGCTCCGCCTGGTCGTAGCGAAGTTTCCAGATCGCCCAGGTCATCGACGGCATGCAGCTGTAAAAGGTCGAGATGATCCGTCTGCAGGCGCTTTAAGCTCTGCTCGAAGAGACGCATAGTGCCATCATAAGTGCGGTCCTGGGTTTTGCTGGCCAGAAAGACCACCCGACGCCGGTGCTGCATTACCCGGCCGATACGAACTTCGCTTTCTCCGTAGGTCGGTGCTGTATCGATAAAATTAACGCCCAGGTCGATTGCCCGTTCGATCAGAGCGGCGGATTCTTCGGGCGACCCCGATCGGGCCACGGCAAAGGCGCCACCGAGGGCAAGAATGCTCACTTCCTGCCCGGTTCGACCTAAAATCCGCCCCGGTATTCCGGTTGGAACTGCTTTATCCTGTACCTGTTCCGCCGTTTGTTCAGGCGGACTTTGATCCAGCGGTTCCACTGCGCGCAGTTCTTCACCCGGTTTGTTTACCCACAAATTAACAAAATGAGTACAGCCTGCCAAGCCAAGCCCGGCAGCTGCATACAGTCCCAATTTGAGAAATAAGCGCCTGCTGATCAGCTCTTTCATAAATTTGCGGTATCCTCTTTTGCCAAGAGAACTCACAGCATTTACCTGCTATGCAATATAGCAAACCCTGATTCAGGTCATATTCAGAGTAACCAGGATCGCTGCCGATCTTCACTTTATGAAATCTTCTGGTTCAACCGCTCGGTAACTACCTTCCTGCAGGATCAGGCCTTGCGGTTAGGAACGGAGGGGATTGTTGGTGTTTAAAAGAGCAGCAATAATTACTTCTGGCCCAGGTCAATAAAATAGATGTAGCCCTTTACCTTCTCTGCCGGCAAGGAATATTTATACCCATCGAAATCGAATTCCCGCACTCTGCGGTAGCCATACCGCTCATAGAAATCCCAGCTTACAGTAGAATCGGTGCCCACCGTGGCGTTCGGGAAACCAGATGAGCGGACTTCTGCCAGCCAGGCATCCATCAGTGCCCGTCCGATACCGCCACGGTACTCTTTTTGTGATGCCAGGAGCAAGGTCTCCGCCCGGCTGGATGGATGCCGGTAAACGTAGGCGAGAGAACTCCAGTAAGATTGGTAAAGATGTTTTTTGGCTAGCGGGTTTAACCGATAGCGACCAGTGGTTAAGCGGTACAACATTTTTGTCGCTGCTGCCAGTGAGCGACCCAGGGCGGCAAGATCCATTGGACACAGCCCGACCAGGATTCCTCGTACCGTGCCATCAACCTCAGCCACTAATGTTTTTGATCCGATGTAATGGTGCATGAGAAGCGTATCCTTTATAAGCCGAGGATCGGCTCCATCCACGATTGGCCACACATTGTGGTAAAAGCTGCTGACAAAACACTCAGAAACAGC
>DATIKA010000096.1:0-2456 GCA_035478055.1 Candidatus Limnocylindrales bacterium
GATATTACTAACCGGCGGGCACATTGTCAATGTGTTCACCCATGAAATATTACCGTTGAATATTGCTATTCAAAACGGCCTGATAGCCGGCATCGGCAAATCGTATGCCGCTGGTAATACCGTGATCGATGTTTCCGGACAGGTAATACTTCCCGGTTTAATTGATGCGCATTTACATATTGAGAGCACTCTGCTTATACCTGTCGAATTCGCACGCGCGGTGTTGTGTCACGGGACTACTGCCGTAGTGGCTGATCCTCACGAAATTGCCAATGTGCTGGGCGAGGAAGGGGTTAGCTTCATGCTTTCCTCCACCAGTGGACTGCCGCTGGATTTTTTCTTTACCGTTCCGTCTTGTGTTCCCGCAACAGACATGGAAACAGCCGGAGGGGAAATTGATGCTGCCACCGTTGAACGGCTTTTACAGCATCCCCGGGTAGTAGGCTTGGCCGAAGTAATGAACTATCCCGGGGTTATAAGCGGAGACCGCACATTAATGCAAAAAATTGCGGCGGCCCGGAACGCAGGCAAGATGCTGGACGGCCATGCTCCTTTACTGAGCGGCCTGGAACTTCAGGCTTACCTGAGTTGCGGTATTTCAACAGATCATGAGTGCACAACCGTTGCTGAGGCATTGGAAAAAACAAAAGGCGGGATGAATATAATCATCCGCCAGGGCTCTGCTGCCAAAAACCTGGCGCATCTTTTACCGGCGGTAACGAAAGCCAACATGCATAGCTTTATGCTGGGTAGCGATGATAAAGAAGCAGCTGCTCTTCTTTCAGACGGTCATATGAATGCCATATTACGCCAGGCAGTAGCCCTGGGTGCCAACCCTGTTTTAGCTATACAGATGGCAACCCTGAACCCTGCCCGGCATTACCGACTATGGGGTCGGGGAGCGCTTGTTCCCGGCTACCGGGCTGATCTGGTGGTGGTTGATAATTTGACTCGCTTCAACGCAGCCCTTGTCATAAAAGATGGACAGATCATAGTCCGTGATGGAAAATTGGAAGTGCCGCTAAAAGCGCCTGCCCCCGGGTTAAATTATCTGAAAACCATTAATTTAACCCGGGCACTACAACCGGAAGACTTTTACGTTATCCACGGCCCGGGACCGGTTCCGGTAATCGGAATCATTTCCGGACAGATCACTACCGAAAAACTCTTTATCGAACCGCTGAGAACTGCAGACGGCGAGATAATGGCTGATCCGGCACGGGACCTGCTAAAACTTGCGGTGGTGGAGAGGCACCGGGGCAGCGGCCGGATTGGACATGGCCTGGTTCGGGGACTTGGTTTAAAAAGCGGCGCCATTGCCTCAAGCGTGGCGCACGATGCGCATAACATTATAGTGGCCGGAGTGGAAGCTACAGTCATGGCAGCGGCAGTAAATGCATTGGCGGAAATAGGTGGCGGTTTTGTGGTGGTTGACAAGTCAGGAAAGGTTTGCGCGGAACTGCCTTTGCCGGTAGCTGGGATTATGTCTCTGGAGACTGCCGGGGTTGTGGCAGAACGTCTGGAGATGGTCACCGCTGCCGCTCGTACTTTGGGCGCTTTACCGGAACAGCCTTTTTTGACCCTTTCTTTTTTAGCGCTGCCGGTGATTCCACATCTGAAGCTTACTGATCGCGGTTTGGTGGACGTGGATGCTTTTTGTTTCCTTTCCTGAATTTGTAGCTGACGCTGGATTTCATTAGAGCAACAGCTTGCCTAACGGTACAACAGCTAGCCTAACGCTTGACATATATTCGAAATTTAATGTAGACTACTTAATGAACAGATGATACGCGTAACTTGTGTATTTATTACAACATTACAACAAAAACAGCGTTTTTGGAATATTTGCTATTTGACGAAACTTCAACGCTTCAACTTTTGTATGGCGAATGCTTGCCATTTGATCAATTGCAAACAGAAATTCAAGGAGGTGTTTGTCGCTCACTGGCTGCTGAGTAAGTAGCTATGAACAAATTGCGTGTACCGGTAAAAAAAAGAGGAGGAGTTAATATTGAAAAAGAATAAGCTGGGAATTTTGTTATTTGTTATAATCTTGGGGTTAGCCATGATCCTTACGGCATGCCAGCCGGCAGCACAACCACCTGCCCCGCCGGCGGAGCCTCCGGCAGAAGAAACGATCATCGTTGGTTTTGTGTACGTAGGTTCCACCAGTGATGCCGGATGGAGCTTCGCTCACGATCAGGGCCGCATATACATGGAAGAGCAACTGCCGTGGGTAGAAACATTGACTGCGGAAAGGGTCCCGCCCGGAGCAGACTTTGACCGGGTAGTTCGCGAAATGATCCAGCAAGGCGCTACCGTAATTTTTGGAACCAGTTTTGGGTACATGGATTTTATGGTTGCCCTGGCCGAAGAGTTTCCCGAGGTGATTTTTATGCATTGTTCCGGTTTTAAAACTGCCGAAAACATGGGCACCTATTTTGGCAGGATCGAAG
>DATIKA010000097.1:0-7351 GCA_035478055.1 Candidatus Limnocylindrales bacterium
AGCCCGATCATAAGTGACAACTGAGGGCCTTTGTGAAACGCCTGTTTCCAGAAAATAAATACCCAATCTTTCGCCACCTCTGACGATGAATGCAGTGTTGACCCCAAAACGCCTTAAATGGTTTATCGCTGCCTGCCCAACCGGGTTGTCAGGAATTTTTGTTACAAAGCTGGATTTAAAACCAAAGTTAGCCAGAGAAACAGCTACATTCGCTTCGCCTCCGCCGTAGGTAACATCCAGAGAATGCGCTTGAATTAGACGCTGAAAACCAGGGGTGGATAATCTGAGCATTATTTCACCAAAAGTCACTACCTTGAATTTGTTCACTCCAGCTATCTCTCCCTAATACTCAATTAATTTAACCACCAACTACATTCTTCATTTAATAGTTATGTTAACATGATCGCTTCTGTTCCGGCCTGATCATCCTTCAGTTGCTTTACCAAACCGAAGGAAGCTTTATAAAGAATCCCCACATCTACGGAATAGGAAACATACTGGATCCCCGCATTCATCCATTTTTTTGCCGCATTGATATCATCAACAAAAGTCCCTACGACCACACCGGCTTTTCTGGCGACTTTCACAATCTGTTGCATCTTACCTATGACGAGTGGATGTTCGACCTCCCCCGGGATTCCCAAGGATTGTGAAAGATCATAGGGTCCGATAAAAATAACATCGATACCCTCAACGGTGACAATATCCGGGAGGTTGGCAACACCCTCTGCACCTTCGATATGAACAATAACAAGGATATCCCGGTTTGCCTGTTTAAAATAGGTATGCTTATTTACATGCGAATACGAAGCCGCCCGCACATAACAACACACTCCTCTTTCTCCATCCGGGGCAAAGCGAGACGCTCGCACGACACTTTTTGCCTGTTCAGCGGTGGAAACCTGTGGCACCTGTACTCCTCCTGCACCGATATCCAGAGCGCGGGAAATCAGTGATGGATCATTGCTGCGAACCCGAATGATCGGCGTTATACCAACAAGTTTGGCTGCACGAACAAGGTTTTCAGCCGATTCAATATTCATCGGTCCATGCTCAGTATCGATCACTACAAAATCAAAACCGGCATGACCAAATATTTCAACAATTGCCGGGCTAGTCAACTTTATGAATGGGCCAACGGCAATTCCTCCGTTTTGTAACATCAGCTGCAATTTATTAGTCATCCTTTTATCTCCATTCTTTGTATTTTTTCCTATTGCATCGAACAACAAAATGACAGAACCTGTCCGAGGAAAAATTTTATTCCCGAACCGCGTTCAGCTCTTCCATCGGAACATATTTTAACTCCGGGTGACCATAACGCTGCCCGCCGAAAGCTTCTGCAGCGGCTGAGTTCTTCAGCCCGTCGCTGAGTCGTGGATGACAGGGCATGCCGATAAGATAGAGCTGCTTGCCTTTCACCAGATCGACGCTCATGATTCCTTCCCCACTCTGCGGGTCAAGCATGCATACCAGATCTGGAAAAACAGCCTTTAGCGAATCGTTCACCCACAGTGCCATGGTCTCGTTTTTAATAACCAATCTGGCTTCACTACCGCCGAATTCTTTCATGCCAATCAAGGTTACATTGGTAATATAAAAACCGCCCTTATCTTCTCCCTGCATGGAAATAATTTCGCCTTGAAAGAGTGGGAAACCCTTCACCGCAGCTGTAACGGCAGCTACAGGATCAACACGTTTTTGGCGTGCAGTCAGAATTTCTCGCCCAATCATCAGCGCGAAGCTAATCGAATTAGGAACAGCCGCCTTTTTCAAAGTTGCCCCGCTCATCGGATAATGGTTGTTAGCGCCCATACCGCCGCCGCGAGTAACCATCCATCGACCGATCTCATCAGCGAAAACAGGGCTGCTCTGCCCGGTAACAATGATTGCGTTACCGACAGCATCTACAAGTGGCATAGGTGTCAGTGAAACGCCGTGTGCCAGGAAGCTGGTCATCTGAGTTTCCGGCGCCGAGCGTCCCAGTGCATCACCATCTACCGTCTTGATACCCATTCGGGCGGCCATGGCCATGATCACGGGGGTATTCAATCCACCCACTTCAAAGGGGATCACATAATCAATTTTTTGACCAAGGTATGCCTCCATGACACGGGAAGCTTCGATCAATTCGAAGCGTTTTTCCCACTTATTCAGGAGCTCGCTGATACTCATTTCTTCCAGGGTTTTCACTGAACCCATGAGCCCTCCACTGACAACGAGAGCATCGTCGGGAACATCCTGCGGGTCAACAATATTGATTTCCCTGCCTGCCGTAAATTCTTTTTCCAAAATGGCTTTTCCCCAGAGTGGACTCCCCCCCCCACCGGTACCCAGGACCGCCAACCCCTCAAGGAGAGGTGCAACGTCTTCCTTTTGCAAAACATACCCAGACACTAAAATTATCACTCCTTGACTCATACTTACCAGCACTCAGTCATAAATAATTTCGAAAATATAGTTGACTCGTTAAGGCTAGGCCACTTGCGTACAGCACTTATTCGTGTTTGAATGAACCAAGACGAAGCAAACCCTCCCGGATCGATTCCCGGTCGGAAGCCAGTGAAATGCGGATATAAGAACGGCCGGAATGACCAAAGGTGGTCCCGGGTGCGACAGCCACCTTCTCGCTCATGAGAAAATTTTTCGCAAACGCAGCTGAATCCCGACTTTTTACATCGATCCAGATATAAAAGGCGCCCCTGGGAATCTGGTAGTCAATACCGATTCTATCAAGAAGCACTCTGGCTGCTGTCAGGTTGTCACCATAGGTCCGCCGCATCGTTTCAACACAATCCTGAGAAGAAAGTAATGCCGCTTCTGCAGCTTTTTGAGAAACGCTACAGGCACAGGAGACATAGGCTTCCTGAAGTTTGGCAATCTGAGCGGCGATGGCTTTCGGCGCAACAGCGTATCCTACCCGCCAACCAGTCATTGCATAAGTCTTTGAAAAACTGAAAACACCGATCACCCGTCTATCCGTATCAAATGAGAGAGCGCTGCAATGATGTCCATCAAATACAATTTTATCGTACACTTCGTCGGAAACGATATACAGATCGCGGCGTCTGGCAAGGTCTACTAAATCCTGGACCAACTCTGCCGGCATCACCACTCCCAAAGGATTTGATGGGGAATTGATGATGATAACCTTTGTTTTTGAGGTGATAACTTGTTCCAAAGTTTCTCTAGTTGGAAGAAAACCCCGTTCCGGCAACAAAGGATAACGCCGGGGTACAGCACCGGCACAGCAGACAATCGATTCGTAGTTGGGCCAACCAGGATCCGGGATTAACACCTCTTCACCATAATCAACCAGAGCTTGAACGGCAGTGGCAATAGCCCCTACTCCACCAACAGTTACTACAATTTCTTCCGGTGTAAGCGCTAATCCGTAATCACCTTGAACACGCTCGGCAATAAGCCGGCGAAGAGATAATAACCCATTGTTTGGCGTATACTTGGTAAAACCTGATTGAGCAGCTTCTTGGGCCGCTAAAATTATATGAGCCGGCGTAGCAAATAGCGGTTCACCCACTTCCAGGTGAATCACCCCATCCATCGCTCCCGCCATCTCCATAAGTTCTCTAATCCCGGACTTTTTTAAGTTAACCACCATTTGCGATAAAGCAGGCATATGTTTTATGCACCTCCTGACTTTAGTTGTTTCTCAGCTTTGACGAGTTTATCTGAAGTTGATATGTAATCAAGGCTTCCTCCACGAGTTGACTTGAAGAGAATCAGCAGTGATCAAAGTTTAGTCTTATACCTGGAATTTCCCCCGGCTCTTGCCTCGGCCGCCTGGCACTTCATTGGCGATATCCATCAGCGATTGCCAAATTGAAAACCAGCAATTATTTGTTCCGGTTTGCATTTAACCTCCGGCAAATGCCTGAACCACAGAAATAACATCGCCATTCTCCAAAGCAATCCTTTGCCATTCCGGCTCTCGCGCAGCCTGTCCATTTAAAGCCACCAATACAGCAGGATGGCGCACTTCTTCGCCGTAATGGAGACATAATGTGGCCATGAAATCGGCCAGCGAGCTGCCCTCCGGCAAAGCTAAATTTTTGGATTCAACGCGCTTCAAATTACCAATACCGCCGATTCGGACAGTTAAATTGATCATCAGGTCACACCCCGTTATCAACAGAACAATGCATCGCCATGACTAGCACTTTCATAACCTCATTCACTTAGGATATATATTATCGCAGCCGGCAATTTCAATCCTATAGATCAGATCAAACTAATCCATCGTAACTAAAAAATTCCTCCCGCAAAATCAAACCGAACAGAATCATAATTTGAACTGCATGGCGTTCGCCCGGCCCCCGAATCTCGTCTGGTAAAGCAGTGGCTAGAATGGTTTCACCAACAACCCTAAGTCTGCCAATTCTTTAGCCACATCCCTCAACCTTAACCGTATCAAAACTTCCCACCGGGGACATGCCGTAGCCCGATCCCAATCATGTAAGTCATAATACTGATCGAGCATCTGATCTAATTCTTCCTGAGAATTTACCGTATTTCCGCCAGAAAGATCTGGTGTGGATTCATTCATCAACCGCCAGGGAAGAGTATCCTCTTTTCGGGTTTCACCCAATCGCACATTGTAGCAGCGTTCCATGGTGACGATTCTTCTTCCCGCTTCCATTATTTCCGCTTCATTGATGTCAAACCCGGTAAATGCCGAAAATAGTTCGGCCATAGCCTGCGGTGTAACCCCATAAAGGGCTGTTGTGCTAAAAGCGCAAAAGCCCAAACAATCGGTAACTGCGAAACAATCTTCATGCCAGCGCACGATTTCTGCCCTTTTTTCTGTCAGGCGCGGCGAAGCATACTTCTCATCTCCGGTAATCTTCTTGATTAACGCACGTGACTCAGGACTAAGACCAAATTCAGCAAAAGTCTCAGTATGCAAATGGTCAGCACCTCTTGGGTTAACGGCAAAAGCCAAAGCATAACCCTTTGCGGATCGGGTGTCAACACGGGACTGTTCCAGCCCTTTAGCTTCTACGGCCCATTGATAGGAGTTTTTGCCAATGCGTTCAGCGGCTCTTTTCACACCATCAGCTAAGACATCACCGAAGCCTTCCCTGAAGGCTATTTGCTTAATCATTTTGTGTACAGCTACCGCATTACCCCAATGCAGTTCTTCACCATCCAAATCTTCCGGCCCGATTACCCCTTTTTCAAAACACTCCATAGCCCATTGAATCACTGAGCCGGCAGATATTGTATCCATCCCGTAGATATTGCACAGCTCGTTGGCTTTTATCACCGGTTCTGTTTCCATTATTCCGCACCCCGCACCTAACGCCCCTAAACTCTCATATTCAGGCCCTCCGGAATACGTTCCGGCATAAACCCCCCGATCTATGGTCGTAAAGCGGTGACAGCCGATCACACAGCTGAAACAGGACACACGCCGTTTGAGATAACCCTCGTCGATAAGACACTGTCCCGATAAGGGGTAAACATCGTCAACACAGCTGCGCTGGAAATTATAAGCGGGAAATATTCGCAATTCATTAACTGCATTCAGGCTGCCGGCTGTTCCGTAGAGACGTAATCCCTCGATACCCGATTCTCGTAGTAAGTTTTCACGGGTCTGCATTACAACCTCATGGAAACGTTCAGGTTTAGCTGCAGTCACTGCCCCACTGCCACGAACAGCAATTGCTTTCAGGTTTTTTGAACCCATTACTGCACCGGCACCGCAACGCCCAGCAGCATTGTAAACAGAAAACATCACAGACGCGAAACGAACCAGGTTTTCCCCCGCCTGGCCAATCACGGAAACCTGGATGTCATCATCTTCCAGTTCAGCCTTGATCGCTGCATCAGCGGTGCGCACATCCATCCCCCATAAAGAAGAAGCATCACGGATTTCCACATTAGCATCATCGATCCAAAGATAAACCGGTTTGTCAGATCGTCCGTGAATCACAATGTGCCCGTAACCAGCGTATTTCAACTCGCCACCCCAGTATCCGCCAGCACTGGTTTTCATATATAAACCGGTAGCAGGGCTGAGACAGGTCACTGTAGTTCGCCCTGAACTGGGAGCCGCACTACCACTTAACAAACCTGCTCCGAAAATGAGTATATTCTCGGGGCCCAAAGGATCCGTGCCCGGTTTGACAAGATCCCACAGAATTTTGGCACTGATTCCGCGACCGCCGAGATAAAGTAATAAATCATCTTTTTTTACAAATTCTTTCCACCACGTTTTTTTGTTTAAATCAACGTGCAAAATATCACCGGTGTTATTATACAAAGACCGTCACCTCCTGGTCAGATTAATTTATTCCAGATGCCATGCCTCTACTCGAGATCGCCGCTTACTTTTCACTCCAATGTACAGCGGTTCATATTTCAGGGCTTTTACCGGACAGTACTTTACACATGCCGGATCCCCATCACAAAGGTCACAGCGCAAAGCTACACCTTTGAGTGGATGCATATCTACCGCGCCGAGGGGACAGGCATTGACACATTCCTTACAACCAATACACAATTCTTCTTTCACCCTGGCCGCACCTGTTACCGGGTTGTGAGTCATCGCTCCCACCGGACACACTTCTTCGCAAACTGGTTGGTCACAGTAAGCGCAGGTAACTGGTACGCTTAAACCCTTGTCTACGAAATGAACTACCTTGATCCTGGCCAAACGCGGCGAATAGCTTTTTTCGTGAAGGTAGGAGCAGATCAGCTCGCATTGCTTGCAGCCCAAACATTTGCTCGGTATAGAACTGATTACCTTTTCATTTATATTCATCTTCATATCCTCCTCGTTACCAGTGGTTAATAGAAATTTTCACTGGCAGCCCGGCGAATTTCTGCCTGCAGCAAACCGGCTTCAGCTACATTGCCAACGAGCAGAGCTCCGACGAGGTTTCCGTCACGATAGACTAATTTTCGGTAACATTTATCGCGATGCATGATCCGCACATCCCAGTTTTCCCGTGATGGCACCCGAATAATACCCATAGACACAAACGGTAAACCGAATATTTCCATGGCATTCCGAAATAAAGATCCGCCATAAGCTGCCACATGGCCTGCCATGTTCATACCGGCCAGACGACCCTGCTGTACAGCGTGAGGCCACGTTGCCGCCAGACAGTATTCATGCCGGGTGATTTCGTAGGTTTCTGCTACATCCCCAGCTGCAAAAACGTCCGGGAACAAGGTGCGCATATGCCAATCCACTTTCAAGCCACCACCCTGTGGAATTAAACCGCTAAACATGTCGGTATTCGGTCGCACCCCTTTACAGAACACAATAAGAGAACAATCGATCTCCAATCCGTTGTTCAGAACCAGAAGAGGCGACCCATCGCTG
>DATIKA010000098.1:0-4709 GCA_035478055.1 Candidatus Limnocylindrales bacterium
ACCAATTGCAGGCAATATTTAAAGTTTCCTCCTTCGTGTAAACAAGGCGATCAGTGCAATCATTCTTATAAAACTCAGTTGCAAATCATATTGTATGACGGGCTGCCGTATTGAGGCGATAGCAATCCTTTCATCTTATATGTACGTTAACAAGTTCGGATCAGCAGTTTTCACTTTTGGCTGAATTGCCGTTTTTTTCGATCACGACGCCAATGGTAGCGGCGATAACGGTTGCCAGAATGATGTAAAGCTGCTGCATGCCCGCCAGGTAAAAAGCCAGTCCAAAGAGGGCTGCCAGTACGGCAACCAATGTTCGTCGCCTACTGTCGATTTGCACAACCAATAAAGCAATAAACATACCCGGCAGTGCATAATCGAACCCAAAGGCAGCTGTATCGAAAGCAAGCCTGCCTCCGGCCCATGCTCCAAGTACGCTGCCGCCAATCCAGGCCAGGTGGGCTGACATATTCAGAGCGATTAATTCCACTACCGAAGGTATGCCTTTACTGCGAAAAAAGGCGGAATGTACTGCAAAAGTCTCGTCGGTCAACTCATAACCGAACCAAACCTGCAGCCAGTTTTTCAGATGACCGATATAGGGCGCAAGGTATGCACTCATCAGCATATGGCGCAGGTTAACCAGAAAGACCGTTACAGCGATGGCGGCAGTACCAGTGCCTGCATCGATCAGACCAACAGCGATGAGTTGCGATGAGCCGGCATAAACAAAAACAGACATAGCCAGTGTGGCGTGGAGGGTAAGGCCGGCCGTGGTAGCCAGAACCCCAAAAGCAAACCCGACTGGCAAGTAACCAAGCATAATCGGGATACTTCTGATCATGCCAGCCACCACTTGCCCGCCGGTTGTTTGTTCAACTTCATCAGGAATAACTGTATGTTCGTGCTTGACGTTGGTTGGATACTCAACCTTAGGTGTCAATTGATAACCTCGTAACCGCAAAATATGAAGACAAAGGGACGTTTCTCTTGTCCTGCCGACCGACACAAAAATCTATTCTTACTTTCATTTGACATTTACCATTACCGCAACAGGTTGCTTGGGTCTGTTGCACCGCTTACCCACGGGGACAGTTCCACCGTCTTTATCTGAGGTTTGGGGGCACTCCTCATACAATAGGTGTGCTAAATCGCTGTGCCGCTAGCCACTGGGTCGGTTCCGTTTTCTTTATCAGAGGATGGGGGACACTCCCCATACATTAGGAATGCCCCCTTCGGCTTTTTGCTGCACGAGCCGGAAACGCTCGAACCGTCCCCCTGGCACCGCTTTCAGGTGCAGCATGCTTGCTTTTTTCGATTGCCATACACCTGTTCGCGTAAAAACCTTCTCCAAAAAACCTCAAAACTTATTTGTCTGCGACTGCCTAACCCGTACAAACACAAATGATTACCAGGCCAGGCCAAATGCCGCCACATCTCGTTCATGCCCTTACAATACCCCACGGGGCGCTACAAGGGCAAGAACAGCGACATAATCTCCAGCCATCCGCCATGCCCTGTCTGTTTGGATTTGTTTGAGACCCTCTAATAATAAACCGCTCTTATTCTGTTTCCAGCAGTTTAAAAACTGTGTCACCTTCCCGGACTTTTCCGGCCACCTTCAGACCGACCAGGTCACCCGGCTTTGCGCTGTCAATATTGCGGTGCTCAACTTGCATCGATTTGACCTTCTGCTCTAAATCAGTCGTGGAACCGATAATTGCTACCTGATTGCCTGCATTCAGGGTGGCATCCAGTTTGATAACTGCTACCCCGATTTTACTGTAGTAATGGGTCACCCGACCAATTTCCAGGCGTTCCATAACAAATAACACACCCTTTCGGAATATTTCTAAATATTATTCACCATACGGATGCGGTTTCCTTCCTCATTTTTGCCCGGATCACCGAAAAAAGCAGAAAAACGAAATCAAGTAAGCCTGCTTTGCGTCCTAAATATATTTGTTGATCCTCTCTGTAAGCGCTTGCTTGGTCATGGCACCGGCAAAACTATCGATGATTTGCCCTCCCTTAAATAAAAACATGCTCGGTATACCCATCACTTCATACTTGGATGCAAGAGCCGGGTTTTCATCGACATTAACTTTTACCACTTTAAGCCGGCTATCGTTGGCGATCGCGACTTCTTCCAACACCGGAGCAAGCATTTTACATGGTCCACACCAGGACGCCCAAAAATCGACCAGAACAGGCAGGGCAGCCTGCAATACCTCTGCCTCAAATTGGGATTCGGCAATATCTTTAACTTTACCAGACATATCCATATTCCTCCTTTATGTACTGAATATCCAATCCAAAAGCTTGACCTTACCCTAGAGTATTTTACATTAGAATTATAAAATGGGTCAACTGAAATAACAGCGTTTGTCAATAGTCAGCGTAATCTTGATGTTACTGCACGGATTCACCTATGCGTCAGCTCTGGTAATCTTCAAAAACTAACAATAACCTACAACATCCTGACACAAATAATATAACATTTAAGTTAAAAGCTCGTTTAGTGTACTACCGTGCATAGCCCGGGTAGCCAAACCGATCGTGATACTACGATAATCTTCAACACTGAATAGATAAAATATTTTAAACCCTCACAGGTTCGCCAAAAGCGGATGTATATTGCGGTAAATCGGTTCGGTTTCGTTTTTATCGACACGTTTGGGTGTCCGCTATTTTTTCCCTTTGCCTGAATGTTGCTGTAAAAATGCTGAAAAAAATTTCTGAATAATAACTTTACTTTTTTAAATTATTACTTGACATTCGTCAATCAGTTGAGCTATACTTACCCAAGGGCATGTTATTTATTTCACAAAGTAATCTATTTATTGCAAACATTTTTTAACACAATACATGACATCAGGATCATTGCTCTGGAAATATTCGCAAGTTTTCCGGCAGCACAGATCAATTCTTAAAGGAGTGAGAATATGTCTATCAATCAGAACATGGTTACCCGGGGAATGACAGTCACTTTGGCTGGGATGGGTGTAAATCTTTGTCTTGGTGTGCTATATTCCTGGGGTGCCTTCCAAGGAGTCTTAGTTCTTGAACCGTTTTCGTGGACCTCAACACAGACCCAGATCCCTTATATGCTCGCCTGCTTAATATTTGCCGTATTGATGGTGCCAGCCGGACGCCTTCAGGATAAAATTGGTCCTCGAACGGTTATTTTGATATCCGGAGTAACTGCCCTTACCGGCTTGGTACTGTCGGGCTTGTTCATTACCCCACTGGGGTTATCGATCTCTTTCGGTATTGTTTTCGGTCTGGCGATGGGCTTTGGCTATGCGGCCCCTACCCCGGCAGCTATAAAATGGTATGGTTTGCACAAAAGGGGCCTCATTTCCGGCATTGTAGTCAGCGGTTTTGGATTAGCCGGCATGTATATAGCACCGCTTTCTAATTACCTTCTGGCAAATTTCGGAATCGAACAGACTTTCATGATTTTTGGTGTCGCCTACGGGATCATTATTGTGTTGTTGGCCCTGGCTATTTCCAACCCGCCGGCGGGTTATATTCCGACACCGCCTCCTGCTCACATAGCCGCTAAATTTGCGGCCAAAGCCAAAAGGCCGGTCGTTGATTGGCACTGGAAGCAAATGATAAAAACACCACAATTTTTCTTCTTATGGGGTATGTTCTGCATTGGGACCTTCGCCGGTCTGCTGATAATCGGTCAATTGCGCCGGATAGGCATCGAACAGGCGTCATTAACCGATAATTTGGCCTTCTGGCTGATTGCAATTTATGCATTATTCAACTGGGCTGGGCGCATCGTTTGCGGATTTATTGCCGATAAAATCGGGTTCAGAAGAACGCTGTTAGGGCTGTTTGTGCTGCAGTTTGTGGTTTTTGCCATGTTCACCACCCTGAACACTGCAGTTCCGCTTTTTATCGGCACAGCAATTGTAGCTTTCGCCTTCGGCGGTATGCTCACCATCTTCCCGACACTAACGGCGAACTACTTCGGCGTTAAAAACCTGGGCGTTAACTACGGCCTTGTTTTCACCGCATGGGGCGGCGGTGGCGTCTTTGGTCCGCTACTCGGCGGCCTGGTTCGTGACCTTACTGGCACATTCGCTGTCGCTTATATTATTTCTGCCGTTCTCAGCCTGGTGGGGGTCATTTTAGCGGCTACTATGAAATCACCCAAAGGGGTTTGGCTGGAAGAAGAACAGTCAAAGCCAGAGTCAGATAAACAGCTGCGAAAGCTAACTGAAAACTACGTCAAAGCAGGGACTGCAGGCAAAAATTAAGGGCTTTCCCTGCCATGCAGCCCTTTTGTATTACTGTTCTTAACTATTCGCCTTTATGAGGCAGGAGAAACTCTGTGCCGGCACAGATTGTATCCTGCCTATTTTCGTTATTCGCCGACCATAAGGGGACGTTTTTTTAGTTTGCCTGATATACTACATCGCTTCGCTGTAGTATTATATTTTTCATTTATTCTTTACTGCGGGCCCCAGGGCAGTTTATCTACACCCAGTTCCTGCATAATTTGTTTCGTAACCTGGTCTAATTGGGCATTCTGAGCATCACCAAGGGGAACCGGGACATGGGTTTCTTTAATTTCCTTCACCCTTTCCTGGGCTCGCTGAAAAATATCTTTGCTTCCTTCATTTTCCCAACTATTGCGGTCACGACGGTCGATCACCAACGACGGTATAAATGGTTCTTTCTTAAACCACTTGAAG
>DATIKA010000099.1:0-1518 GCA_035478055.1 Candidatus Limnocylindrales bacterium
GCGTCAGGTTCGGGCTGTGGGCCGGGTCATTCCGTAGTAGGCTCCCCCCCAGCGGTCCTGCAGGTATCGAACTTCACCAGCGGCTCTGGCCATCTTCTCGGGAGTGTCCTCAAAACCGCGCGTGGCGGATTCGTGCTTCTCTTCCTCAAAGCCCCCCACTTCCAGAAAGACGGACCGGCGCACCAGCGGGAATACGATGATGCTTGATATCGGGCGGGATGCGTTTATGGTTGCGCGAGCTTCCGGCACACGGTTTTTATCTCCTTGACGTTAAAGATATAAAGAGCTATACCTTGGCTATGGAGGTATATTTTATGGAAGCAGGTATCACGAGACGCAAGATTAGTATTTATTTGGCTGACCCCGAGTTGCGCCGGAGATTGAAAGTGGCTGCTGCACAGCGTGATATCAGCATCAGCGCCTTTTGCGAAGAGGCTATCAGAGCAAAACTGCAAAATGAAGAGGTAAATGCCGCCCTTGAGACTGCGAGGCGAGCGGCTCGCCGCTTGGATGAAAAGCGAAATAAGCTGGGCTCGTTGGACGTACAAACATGGGAGCTGGTGAAAGATGGGCGTCGGCGGTGAAAGGTGCGGTGGTAGACGCTTCAGTATCCCTAAAGTGGCTATTTAATGATGAAGTAGGTGTGCCGCAGGCTCAGGCTTTACGCGACAACTACCTTGCTGACCCGGCGAGATTTCCGCTGTTTGCCCCATCCCTTTGGCGGTATGAGGTTGCTAACGGCTTAGCAGTTGCTGCCAGACGAAGCCGTTTGGAACATGACTTAGCCCGGGACGCACTGACCGATCTTTTGGCGCTCGGGGTAAAGATGGTTGATCCTGAAGACCTGCTGGTTTTAGATCTGGCCTTGGCCTATGGCATTGCCGTGTACGATGCGGCATACTTGGCAGTAGCCGAGGAAACCGGCAGTATTCTTTGGACTGCTGACCGGCCGTTTTATGTCGCTGTGCAAGTTCTGCTCCACTTGGCAAACAAACCGCTTTTCTCACCGATCACATTAGCGGAATGCTGGCGGTATAAAATTCTTGACTCTGCATCATATAATACTTTCCCAAAAGCCGAAACGATCTGATAAATCCACCAGTCATGCATCACCGCCGCTGAAGGGATTTTTTTCAAGAGCAATTGCCGGGCGGCCTTGTTTATTATTATTGTGCATCCCGTTGCCACATTCTGAACGGTAATTGGTAGCCGTCAACCGTAAATCGATTTTAACAATTTCACCAACTGCGGTGCTGTTATCTGTAAAGAGTATTCTTTTTCCACTAGTTTCCGGCCAACCTCGCCCATTCGCTGCCGATGTTCCTTATTTTTCTGCAACATCAAAAAAGCTTGTACCCATTCATCAATCGTCTCTACCTGATAACCATTCACTCCATGCTGGATAATTTTACGGTTAACGCCCACCGGTGACCCTACAACCGGGCGGGCACAGGCCATGTACTGAATCAGCTTAAAGCCACATTTGCCACGTTCCCACGGTTCATCCGGTAGCGGCAT
>DATIKA010000100.1:0-3998 GCA_035478055.1 Candidatus Limnocylindrales bacterium
ATAAGGCGTTCTAACTTCTTCCTGCTGATCGCACCGCACGAAGGTGCTGGAAAGGGTGGCGCTGGCGAGATTGTGATACTAATTTTCGCCGTAGTGATGGGCGTTGAATGCGGGGTTAAACACCCCTTATGAAAATAAAAAAGGCAGGAAGCCCTGCCTGACCATTGGTATATCAGTATCAATCCATCACCGATTATAATCCAGGCAAAGCTGGCTAATCCGGACAGCCCGCTTCTTACCTGGCTCAATCTCTGGCTTCGATCTACTCGTCTTCCTCATCGCCAGATTCTTCCTGCTGGTTCTGCTGCTGTTCTTCTTCGCCCTGGTCTGCTTGTCCAGGACAACCCCCGGCAAACGCCAACATCATGGCCATCACAAAAAGCAACATGGCAAACTTTTTTATGAACATTCCTGCCCCCCCTTATAGTCATATTTTGTGTATAAACGTAACCATAACCGCGGCTATTGTCTCTGGTCGGGAACCATAGACTGAAATGGCTTTAAGTCTTCGTGCTGACCATCCCTAAAAAAATTATAACATGTTTTTCGACCACTTGACACGCATTACTTCACTGATTCAAACTTTGCTCCCATATGTGCCAATATCGAATTTGCCGCAGGATCATTTATTTGCAACCATCATTGTCAATCGTCATAATCGGAAACAATGCTGTTGTTCTTGATCTTCAAATAGCATTTCGCTTAGCAGTTTATTTTGAAACCGCGGTTGGTAACGCTGATACGGTCACTTGCCGATAGTCTTTCAAGATGTTTAATAATCATATTTTTTTCCATCAGTTCGAAAAGAGCTTTTGGCTCAGGAAATGTACCGTAGATAATTGCCCGTGCGACGATTTCATCAAGGGTTCGCTCGGCTTCAAGAAATTCGAGAAGTTTGTTTTCACGTTCGAAGATCTTTGCGCGATACTGCTCAAGTTTCATCAGAACGTTTTGCCGACCATTGAAAACAGGTTTATGACTGGTAACCGCAATATCAAAATTAAGCGTTTCAAGGTGATCAATAGAGCTGAGAAACTGGTTGATATCTGAATCCAGGTACCCGTAGAAGGGGCCGAATGAAGAAAGATCAACATCAGCGAGGAAGATGACTCCGGCCAGTGGCAAGTGAAAGCTGCAATGGCCTGCGGAATGGCCAGGTGTATGGATTACTGTCAATTCATGGATTCCCAGAAAGAGTTGTTCGCCGCCGTCGAACAGCCGATCGGCTCTTGAATCTTTTAGCGCAAAAAGGTCCTCCAGAAAGCTGTAAGTCAGTTCTTCCAGCGCAGTCCCCTCAGCTCCCATAAGCTCTACCAGCCTATCTACTCGGCATATGGCCGGTGCATCAAGGTGGTGAACGCCAATGAGCGCTTTGGGAAAAAGAATATTTCCGGCGATATGATCCTCATGACCGTGGGATATCAGGATCAAGTCAATTGAAAAGTCACGGTCAACCTGCCTGATTCGTTCCGGTCCCAGACCGGTATCAATCAGCACTTTAATCTGGTCATCGAGCAGCAATGAATTGGAGTAGGGGTAGCGCCCCTGATTTTCACCCTCGACAAAAAATACATTTTCAGCGATTTCTGTATACATAACATTCCTCATTTCTTGTCCACGCCGCGGTGACGTCGCAAGGGTGGTTACTCTGACTTTCGACGCAATCCATGGTTTACTTCAAAAAACAGGAAGGAGGAAAGGCCGCATTGCGCCGAAGAATAACAGGCAATGTTCATTGTTTGGATTAATTCCTTCCGCAAGGGGGTCCATGTTTCCTGGTCACGGTACTTGCGACCTTATATTTATCACCCCAATAGCATACATTATGAAATCATGAAAATCAACACGACGCACGATGTGTACGTGCTGGTTGATAATAGGGGTATAGTTTTGGCAGGTAATCGGTGGAGGAGTCAAGAATTTCCCTGGTAACGTGGCTGTGCAGCTATTCTGCGGGGTTATTCTTTGAAGCCGGCTGATAAGACCGGGCGCAAATGTCAATCTGGAGCTCAGCTGACCGAATAGCGTATGCAACGTATGGTTTATATGGGCCAGGTAAAGTAAAATAACCAGTTAAGAAATGCTTCCAGAACGAAGCAGTCGAGCGTCATTGCTTCTGCTTTGAGTTAAACAGGTTATGGCTGCCAGTGAGGGGTGATGTGATGGACAAGGCAACAAAACAAATTAAGAGCATTGTTTTTGGGGTGATAGCGCTGGTACCCCTTGTTTTTGTGCCGATTGGTCTTTATGGAGATTATTTCTACGCTCCCAAAGTAACGGCTCTCACCATTTTGGCGGCAGCTTTTCTCTACGTTCTACTTGTAAATCGAAGGTCTTCGGGGCGTTTAATTAAAAGTGATGCTGTAAACTTTGTGTTGTTCCTGTATTTTTGCTTACTCGTGGTGTCAGTTTTTTTTGCGCGAGACAGATTGCTGGCGTTTTATGGAAATATTTACAGAGAAGAGGGCTTACGAACTATTCTGCTCTACCTGTTGACTTTTCTGGCAGCGCGGGCAGCAGGTAAAGTCAATGACAAGTTCTTTGTTGGTGTGTTGGCGACTGCCTCGGTCGTGGCTGGATACGGAGTATTGCAGTTCTATGGGATCGATCCGTTCCCCCGTGACTTTATTCGTACGGGTTGGCGGGTGGCATTTTCCACTCTGGGGAACCCAAATTTTCTGGGTAGTTATCTGGTGTTAATGGTGCCGTTGGCTTATCATTATTATATTAGCAAAAGTAAGAAGGCCGCTATGCCCGTCCTCGCCTTGTTGTTCTGGTGTTTGCTGGCTACCCAAACCCGTAGTGCCTGGCTTGGCAGCGTAGGGGCTGCCATCGCCTATTTTGCACTAAGCCGGATGAGGCGAAGATGTATTGAGGGTGCCTTCAAGCGAAGCCTGGAGGTCTTGGGGCTAGTGATTTTTTTGCTTATAGCTTTTGAGCTACAGCCGGACATTCATTTATTTAGTCGGTTTGCGACTATTCCTCAAGAGACGCTTGAAGTATTGCGCGAAGGTGAGGGAGCTGCGCCTGGCGGTTCTTACAGGATATTTGTATGGGTACGCGTACTGGAACTAATCAGAATGCGACCCTTTTTCGGACATGGTATTGAGAATATGCAGATTCCGTTTACCGAGTTGTATATGGCGGATATGGTAAAAACTTTTGGCACCGTAATGCGTGTCGACAGGGCCCATAATGAATACCTGCACATCGCGGTGTCCGCAGGCATACCAGCACTGCTGCTTTATTTATCCTTCCTGGGTATCACACTACGGCGAGGCTTCAGACGTATCGGGAAGGTGGATATGGCGCTACCGCTTCTGGCCGCATCGTGTGGCTACCTTATCCAAGCTTTTTTTAACATCAGCGTCGTGTCGGTAGCGTATGTCTTTTGGGCCTTTCTTGGGCTTCTCGCAGGAGGAGTGGATGAGGAAGAAATGACGGGGAAGTAGCCTGATTTTAGCAATGGATTTCTTTTTTCCGGCTTGGGGGTAAACATCGCCAATAGATTATAGCAGAGCATTTATTTCTACAGGGTGGGGAATTTTCTCAGTCAGAGATAAGTGTTTTTATTATGTCATTGACACCGATCGGTTAGTTCAACACTGTCGGTCAATTCTCAAAGGTTCTGAATATTGCGGAGGCAGTATCCAAAGGGGTATTTGCAATACGGTTTCAAAGATCATGTATAATAATGCACCATTTGAGCCAGGGTGCCGACTTTGTCTGTGTCGATATTATCTCAATTGTGGGAATAGCTGTTATGCGGGTCAGAGCCCATATCGATTTCATACGTAAACACTAGCACTCAGCCTCAACAAGCACCCCGGTTTCTTCAACGTTGACAACCTCCAACTCGGGTTTGATTTCGGGTTAGACTGATTCAACCGGTAATCGAAAAACACCGTTTTTTTGCCACGGCGGACTGGTAAATTCTAGCTTTGAATCAATAAAAGGATCATTACATGGTGTTTTCAAGCAGGACACGAAAAACGTCC
>DATIKA010000101.1:0-9606 GCA_035478055.1 Candidatus Limnocylindrales bacterium
CTCAAGGTGATACTCAACCGGATCCTCGACGGTTATGATGTTGTCCTCCGGATGGTTAATAAAGTTGAGCGCGGAATAAAGAGTCGTCGTTTTACCGCAGCCGGTAGGCCCGGCCACCAGGATCATGCCTGCCCGGTTCAGGAGCAGCCGCGACAAGGTGCGGTAACTTTTTTCCGAAAAACCCAGCCCTTCCAGCGGCAAAATAATTTTTTGTTTTTCCAGCAGCCTGATCACAACTTTTTCGCCATGAATGGTCGGCATGGTCGAAACGCGCAGGTTAATGCCATCACGGCTGTGCTGAACCTGGATATTGCCATCCTGCGGCAGCCGTTTTTCCGCGACATCGAGGTCGGCCATAATTTTGACCCGCGCAATAATATGCGCCTGCGCATATTGGGGCGGCGAAGTGAGGTCGTGCAAAATGCCATCGAGCCGCATCCGGATACGCAGGCCTTCGCCTGTCGGTTCGAGATGAATATCGCTGGCTCCTTCCTCGATCGCCCGGTGAATCAACGAATTGACTATTTTCACTACCGGCGCTTCGGCAACCTCTACAGCCGGCCATCTGGGGTTTTCCCCTTCGCGTACGACACTCCCCTGACCATCATTATGGTACTCCGAAGATTCCCGCATACCGTAAAATTGGTTGATGGCGTGCGCGATGGCGCTTTCACCCGCTATAACCGGCGCCACATCGAGACCGGTAACCATAGCTACGTCATCTAAGGCTGACAGATCCAGCGGATCAGCCATGGCCAAAACAATCTGCTTACCTATACTTTCGACAGGAATAATCATGTGTCGCCGTGCCATCTCCACACTGATGCAATTTGCGACTTCGGCATCGATCTTGCAATTGTAAAGGTTAACCAGCGGCAGATTCAACTGCTCTCCCAACGTCGAAAGCAGCTGATCTTCTGCCAGCCAGCCCTTATCGATGAGCAGCCTGCCAATGCGCTTCTTGATTGTTTTTTGTTCAACCAGAACACTGTCCAACTGTTCGGGCGTGATCAAACCAGCCTCCAGCAGTATTTCACCAACCTTGCTGCGCATATATTCAGCCACGATAACCTCCTTCATGCAGAAAACAACTTGCTGCAGTCGCCATTACAGTCCGGCAGCCACGCCAATCGACAACAAAGCCTCACTTCAGGCACTCCCGAATGCTCGTTTCATGGCTTCGATGGGCGCCTGGTGCCCTGTAAACAGCTCAAAAGCCAGCGCAGCCTGCCAAAAAAGCATTCCTTTGCCATTAAAAGCGCTTCCGCCCCGTGCTTCGAAAGCTTTCATCACTACCGTTCGGCCGGGGCTGTAGCGCAAATCGAACAGGAAAGCATTCTCACAACCGAAGCTACTGCCGTTGAACGCGCTGATCAGTACGGGAGAATCGCCCTGCAGGCAGTAAACTATAATTTTACAGCGAGGCAAAACCTGCATTATACTTTCCGCCGCAAGGGGCAGCACTGCAACACGCGTGGCCGGAATACTCCTCTGGAGAAGTTCTGCCAATGCGCCGGCGCTTTCCGGCGTACGGTTAACAATAATAATTTCGTGCGCACCCTGCTGCGCCAGAGTAAAGGCAACCGCACGGGCCGCCCCACCGGCACCGATAATCATGATGCTTTGTCTGCTGCTGCCGCCAAAATCAAAAGGGATTAACTCCCGTAAGCAGCGATAAAATCCGGGGCCATCAGTGCTGCTGCCGGTTAATGTGCCATCCCGGTTCACAATGGTATTAACTGAACGAATCAACTGCGCTTCATTTGAAACCTCATCGAGGTATGGCAGCACAGCTTCTTTGTAAGGGGTGGTGACATTGGCACCGGCAACAGAAAGCGCCCTCAAACCTGCCACCGCCTCGCCAATCCGTGCCGGCTCAACCAGGGATGCCAGGTAAATACTGTTGAGCTTCAGATGTTGAAATGCCGCATTGTGCAGGGTTGGCGATAATGAATGACCGACCGGATTGCCCAGCAGTAAGTAAAAACTGGTTTGCGCGTTCACACGCATGGCCAAAAACACCTGCTTTCCGCTGCCTCTGATTTTTCACCGGCGCCAAATACCAAACACGGTGGTAAAACTGCACAGTTTACGGCAAAGCAATAACCGCCCAAACATCCCAATCAGGAATAATTTTCAATAGTATAACATAACCCTGTCGCTATCGTAAGAGCTCGCAATTGCTGTTGCTCAATTGCTGTTCGAAAAATATTGTAATGTATTTTCCTGACGTGAAGAAGGAATCCGGAACAAAGACGACGAAAGAATAAGCGCTGTAAGCACTGTGGCACACTAAACAAACTTTAGCTGTAATGCTAACTACGTTTCAGGAAAGGATTTCATGCCGCCATACGATCTATTCATGTATGCCCTTTTTTTTACCACAGGCCTTTGTTTTGGCAGTTTCCTCAACGTGATCATCTACCGGGTGCCGCGGCAGCTTTCGCTGATCAGCCCCCCTTCGCGCTGCCCGTCCTGTAACCACCGTCTCGGGTTCCTGGAGTTGATACCCCTGCTGGGCTACCTTCTGCTGAAGGGGCGCTGCCGCCATTGCCAGGTACAGATCAGCCCGCGTTACCCGCTGATCGAGCTGGCGACCGGACTGCTCTTTGTCCTTGTCTATCAACTTTTCAATGTAACTTTTGAAGGATTCGGCTACCTGGTTTTACTTTTTATTTTACTCGGCGTCGCCCTGATCGATCTGGATCATCGCATCGTACCCAATACCCTGGTCGCTGCCGGTCTGCTTACCGGCGCAGTAATGCACATCCCGGCACTGGCATCGTATCTTTTTTTTATCCCCCCCTGGCTGCTGGCAATCAGGCCCTGGTCAGATGCCCTTTTAGGCTTGCTGCTTGGCGGAGGCGTCATGCTGGTCATCATTCTGGTAAGCCGGGGCGGAATGGGAGCAGGCGACCTTAAATTGATGGCCTTGATTGGCTTATTTGTCGGGCTGCGGGGCGCAGCGGTGACCATGATGTTGGCCTTCATGCTGGGTGGCTTAACCGGAATCACCCTGATGATGATCCGTAAAGTGGGCCGCAAAGATGCCGTTCCCTTTGCTCCATTCCTGTCGCTGGCAGCGCTGATGCAGGTAGTATGGGGCGAGCAAATCTGGACCTGGTACAACAACCTGCTTTAAATTAAACCGCACGAATAAAACCTGAAAGTAAAACACTATTAAAAACAGCTTTTACACATGAGGAGTCGCACCAGTGCATAAACACTATTTAAGCCGCAGCGAAGGCTATTCCTTTGTCGAACTGTTAGTCGCCATCACCATCCTCGGCATCGTTGTGGCCCCGTTCATAGGTTTATTTGCCACCGGCTTTACCGCGATTACCGCCGCCGGGCAGCAAACTACCGCCGTCAACTTAGGCCGCGCGAAAATGGAAGCGGTAAAAGCGCTTGGCTATGAAGCGGCTTACAACCATTACATTACAAACAACAACCCCATTCAGGAAAATGAAATTGCCGGCTTTCCTGGTTACCACCGCGTAACCACAGTGCAACCGCACGCGTTTTTCCTGTCCTACCCTAATGAACCGCCCCGCAAGCTTGAACTCCTCCTGATTAACGTAACCGTTTCCTGGACGATGCGCGAAACCGAAAAATCTGAAACCCTGACAAGCCTTCTCAGCCGCAGGTGAGCGCCAGGGTGTCCTTGCGACGTAATGAAGAAGGTTTCACCCTTACTGAACTGCTGGCAGCGTTTGCAATTCTCGGATTTACCATCACCGCTATCTACACTTTTTACCTGTCCGGGCTGCTTAGCTGGAACCGCAGTATTGAACGCATGGAATACCAGCAAACCGTGCGCATCTCCCTGGATACAATGATACGCGAACTCCGCTATGCCCGTGAAGTGGAAATAGCAGCGGAAAACCTGATCGCCTTTAAAATCATGGGCGATACAAGAATCTATCGCTTTCGCCAGTCCGGAGAAACGCTGCTCTACGCTCAGCATACTGCGGGCAATGCCCATATCGCCTCCAATGTGATCGCCCTGGGCATTACGGGGCTTTCTTTTTCCATTGATCAAACGAGCACGGTTACGATCACCGTCACCGCCGGCAGCGGATCGCAAAGAACAACGATTTCCAGCAGTATCCGGCCGCGCAATATTCTCTGAAGTCAGGAGCGAACAAAGTGGCAGCGGCAGAGAAGAAAAGATACCTTACAAACCACGATCAGGGCATGGCCGCCGTGTTGGTGCTTATTTTTACCGGTGCCCTGTTTATGCTTGGCGGTGCTCTGCTCGGCTATGCTGTCAATGAAAAAATCATCGCCGGCTACCAGGCGCAGGATGCCGCTCTATACTACATCACCGAGGCCGGCCTGGAAACAGGTATCACCGCGCTGCAACAAGACTTCCTGTTCAGCGGTGAACTGGTTGGCACTCTGGCGGGCGGCAGCTTCAGAGTGACATTCGAGAATGCAGACATCGGCAGACGCAGGATCAGCTCCCACGGAACCCTGGACAATAATCGCAAAACCCGATCGGTCATGATCGAAAACAACCCCGTTTCCGGGATTATAGTTACAGAATGGATCAAACCATAGGAACCGTTGCCAGGCAAATCAACGGCAGCTTAAAGGAGCGTGAGCAAATATTTCAATCAGCCGTCAAAGTAACCGCGGTAACGGAACTGTAAAACCTTACTTCAGGGGACGCTACTCCCCGATCGGCCTAGATCTGGGCAGTTCTTGGATCAAAATGCTCCAACTGGGGCAAACTGATAACCGCCCTTATATTCACCGGCAATCTGCATTTACCACCCCTGAGGGAACGATCGCCAAAGGCAAAATCACTGATTCCCAGGTGCTGACCGAAAGGCTTAAAAAAGCTCGTCTGAAGCACCGCTGGCACAATAACCGGGTGAACCTGGTTTTGAGCAGCCAGGTCGTTTACCTGCGCCCGATCATACTGCCGCCAATGACGACTCAAGAGCTTGCCAAAGCCATGCGCTGGGAAGCGGAAAAACACCTGCCCTTTCCGACTGATAAGGCGGTTTACAGCTATACCTGTACTGGCGAGAAACTGCTGGAAAACAAACCTTCCCTGGAATACTTACTGGCAGCAGTGCCGAAAGAAATTGCTGATACCTTGGCCGAAGTTGCAGTCAGAGCCGGCTACAACCCGGTCGGGATCGAAATTGCTCCCGTTGCGCTGTACCGCTCCCTGCGGCAAAACGGAATAACAAACAACCGGGTTCTGGCCGAACCCATGTTGATTCTCGAAATAGGGCATGAATGCACAAACTTGCTTGTTCTACAGAACGGACACTACCAGTTTCACCGCCATCTGAATATGGGTATCGGGCATTTTTACGATGCCCTCCTGTCAGGCAGTGTGCCCGATTACGAAGCGGCGCAACGCCGTCTTTTCGGCAAGGGTCTCCAGGCCGGGGATGAGCTCACCCAAGCTGTCTCTGAACTGACTCGTAAGATTGACCAGTCTCTGGATTACTGGACCTACCAGCCAGGCTTCGCCGAAAGCAAATGCCGCGAAATTGCCATATGCGGCGGCGGAGCATCCATTCCCGGCCTGACTGAATTCCTGGGGGAAAAACTGCACATGAAAGTAAAACTGTACAATCCCTTGCCATCCGTTAACGGCGGTATTAACCATCAGGCACCCGACGCTGAAATAGATGCCGCGAAACAGGGTGCCCTTTACTCTGTCGCCCACGGCCTGGCACTAAGGGGGTGGCTGAGATAAAAGGCGAAATTGATTTGCGCAGCCCTGAATTTATTGCCTCCAGGCGCATATTACGCCCGCGCCTGATCCTGACCGTTCTCCTGATAATTTTGCTGTTTGCCATCCCGGGCGGCTTTTATGGGCTAAATCTTTACGCCGACAACCTTTACCACACTCTTGACGGGCAAAAAGCAGACATTTTGGCATTTACCATAAAAGTGGAACCGCTTACCCGGATGGAAAACGAAATCCGCCTGCTGCGGGCCAAAGCGGCGCTGGAAAAAGAGATGAAGAACTTGCTGACACCCTGGTCCGTATACCTGAACAGTATCAGAAGTGCGGCACCGGCTGACCTTAACATTGAGCAAATCTCCGCCAATGAACACAGCGAACTGACTATTCAGGGCATAGGATCAACCATGCAAACCATTGCCCATTTCAACCGTAACCTGGAATACCTCGATTTTACAGACACGGTCAAAATCGTCTCGATCACTATGGAGCCGGAACGCGGCTTCCGCTATGTGATCAGAGCAGCTGTAAAAAGCGGAGGAGGGCTGCCCTGATATGACCAAACCCGGGTTATTACGCAGCAGGCGGCAAACATACCTGATCCTTCTGGTATTATTCACCGCTGTTGTTCTGGGCGGATGGCATTTTGCCGGTGCGCCGCTCCATGCAAAGCTCACTTTATTGCGCGGGCAACACGGGACTCTGGCTGAAGAGCAGACGCTGCTGGATGCAAAACTGCAAACCAAAGATGCCATCACTCAGGAGTGGGCCGGCTGGCAATTCGACAAAGAGCGGCTTGATACAGTAATCCCTTCATTGGATGAATTACCCCGGGCACTGGGAAGCCTGGAAACGCTGATTGCCCGTTTTCCGGTAACCGTAAACTCCTTACAGGTTGGCGAAACCGTTGCCTTAGAGCGCGGCAGCACTGTCGCCCTAAATTTCAGTGTTTCCGGCAGCGATGATAGCACCATTGCCCTGCTGGAAAGCTTGGAAACTTTTCCGCAGTTACTGATCATCGACAGCATCACCTGGTCAGCGGCGGATCCAGCAAACTCAACTCTCAGCATCCGTTTCAGGCTGGTCCTGCTGGACCCAGCCCGACTTGCCGAACCGCTCTATGAACACGATTAGAAGCAAACCTCTGCTATAACAGGGCAGACAGGACAGGAGGCGTGGTTTTTTGTCCCCTCATTACCGTTATACCGCCAAAGATCGGGATGGCTGCACCTGCCGGGGCAGCTGCCAGGCTTCCGGTCAAAAGGAGGTGCTGGAACAGCTTGATGCGCGCAGCCTGACGGTGATCGATTTGCATGAGCAGGGCGGGCTGAACCTGCTGCACCATTCGACATGGGTCCGGTTTTTACAGCAACTGGGCCATCGGAAAACCGGCAGCTATGATTTGATGGTTTTTTGCCGCCAGTTTTCCACTATGCTTACGGCAGGCGTGACTATTCTTCGCGCTTTGCACATCCTCTCCGGCCAGATGAAAAAAGCTGATTTCCAAAAAAGTCTCCGCGATGCTGCGATCAGCCTGGAAACAGGCAGCCGCCTGGCGGAAGCCTTCCGGCGGCAGTCCGCTTATTTTCCGGCTATCCTCGTTCACATGGTCGACGCCGGCGAAACGGGCGGGGTGCTCGATACAGTCATGGAGCGAATGGCTGACCACTTCGAAAAGCAGCACGACCTGGAAGAAAAAATTCGCTCCGCTACCATTTACCCTGCCTTTGTAACCGCAACAGCCTTCATCGTGATGGCGGTAATGGTTCTTTTTGTCCTGCCCCAATTCGCGCAGATTTTTAACTCTGTCGGTATGGAAATGCCGTTGTTCACCAGCCTCCTGCTTTCAGCCGGCGCCTGGAGCATAAGTTTCTGGCCGCTGCTGCTGGTCATACTCGTGTTAACCGCCGCAGCTGCGGCCTGGTATGCGCAAACCGCTAACGGCAGGTTCAGAGTTGATCAATTACGCCTCTGCCTGCCGCTCTTTGGATCAATCTACCGCAAGACGCTGGCCGCCCGTTTTGCCCGTACATTAAGCATCCTGCTCGCCAGCGGCGTAACCCTTAACACTGCGCTGGAGCTGGTTGAGCGGGTGCTGGACAATAAAGCCCTCTCCCCATTTCTGCTGGAGCTCCGGGAAGCGGTCAACCGCGGCGAAGCTATCTCCCGCACGTTGCGGGCGGGCACCTTTCTGCCCCCTCTGCTGACAGAAATGGTCCGCGTGGGTGAAGAAACAGGGGCGCTGGACAGAACGCTTAACAGCACCGCCATTTTCTACGAACGTGAAGTGACCTACGCCGTAGAACGCTTAAGCTCAACGCTGGAACCGTTCCTACTGCTGGTGGTTGGCCTCTTTATTGGAATGCTTGTCTTCTCCATCCTCTCCCCGATGTACCAGGTTTTTCAGATGATCTGAGCCGCTGACAGGCAACAGTCTTTATGCGTAAGATTTGAAATCTGAGCTTTTGAGGCATCCCACTGAAATGCATTCTCCCGGTTTTTTCCCGCCGTGATAAGTGATTTAGAGCGCCCTCATCCCAGCTTCGTTACCACCCCGACCAATAAAACACCCCCCGCTATCTTTGCAGCAGGAGGCATCACCTTCAGTTCAGCATTCACGAGTTAAAAACACTATGGCGAAAAATCAGCGTGTGTGCTGTTAATGATATGACTTCAGACTTCTCTTTTAACTTGATAACTTGATACACAGTGTTAATAGAGGGCAACTGCCGAAGCAGAAATACTGATATTGCCCCCGATCTCCCTGAAACTGTAACCCTGCCTGACCGCTTCCTTGATATATGCTGTTTTATACGGAGCAAGGCGCCTTTTCCGTGAACCGCCTTTTATTAACTGGTAATCCTCATCGCTTACACCGGTACCTTCTAATATTTCATCAAGCGATTTACGCGTTTCCGATTTCTCCTGACCGGCGCTCGTTTCGTCTTTTTTTAGTGATTCCTCGAAATCCTGGTCACCGATTATTTTTAGCGAATCATATTTAATATCTTCTTCTGCCAGCATCAGGCGCGCGTATTCAAAGATAGCTGATTTACGGTCGGCACTCAAAATGTTCAAGATAAAATCAATATCTACGGTTCCGTAAAGGTTCCGGCGGTAGCAGGCGTCGCTGCTCCATTGATATTGCGTCACATCCCGGCTGATTCCCGCCTTGACCGGGTTCCAGTGGATATAGCAAAGAACGGCAAATAAGTAATGTTCATCCTGAATCAAGGCCGCTTTGTATCGATCACCATAGAGGTGTCCCGAGCGGTTATGTGTTTTGTTGAAGTAGCGGCTGTACTGCATATTCTGGCGAAAGATTATTTTATGCAGCGGATCTTGCCCGGCCTGCAACAACAGGTGGTAGTGATTATCCATAAGAACATAACCGAACAGCTTGAAATCATATTTCTTCTTCAGCTCGACCAAGCTGCTGAGATAGCGGCTTTTATCAGCTTCCCGCCGGAATATATTCTCACGGTTATTACCCCGCTGGGTGACATGATAAAAAGCTCCCTGGTATTCAATGCGCCGTCTTTCCAAGTAAAACGCCCCCTGCAATGATTATAGCAGAAGGCGTTCCTAAACTCAATAACTTGATAACTTGACACGCTGTGTTGCTATGGTGTCCAATCAACTGGTATACTTATAGTAGCAGCTACGGCTGTCCACCAAACATGTTCCCCTACTCTTGTAGCTTGTGCCCGGTACGGAGCGGTCAGAGTTCCTTCTCCAATTACTTGATAAGTAGTACCGTCCGGGCCGCCTGGCCAAACTGCAAGAAATGCTGGTACTAGAGCGGTTTGTAGCGCTGCAGCAGTTGTGGCAGGAACAGCAACTGATGCCTGGTGCATCATGATCGCACCTTCAATTGTTCTTAAGTTTGCTTC
>DATIKA010000102.1:0-8614 GCA_035478055.1 Candidatus Limnocylindrales bacterium
AACTTTCTGTCGATTAGTAAAGGAATACCTATTCTCCTGGCGAAAATGTTTATAGTCAGTTATCCGCATCAAACAGAGAAAGGTTGGTTCGATGTTCCCTCTTACTTATGAAGGTGATGTCTTTCGTCCACCCAGTGAAGCAGGCAGTTTGATCTTGCAAGCTACCATTGGCTGCTCGCATAACAGATGCGCGTTTTGCTCCATGTATAAACGTAAAAAGTTTCGCGTGCGCGAACTGGCCGCATTGGAGCAGGACATTAAACTGACAGCCCGCGCCATGCCTCATACCCGGCGAATCTTCTTGGCCGACGGAAATGCTTTAGCCATTCCTGCAGACAAACTGCTCTCAATCCTGCAAACTCTGAGCCAATCATTCCCTTTTCTAGAACGAGTGTCAGTTTATGGCAATCCCCAGGATTTATTGCAAAAGGATATCAATGAGTTACTCGCACTGGGTCGTTTAAAACTCGGTATGATCTATTTGGGTATTGAAAGCGGCAGTGCTGCTGTACTGCAGGCTGTAAATAAAGGGGTTACTCCGCGGGAAATAGCCGAAGGAGCAGCCCGGGTGAAGCAAGCCGGTATACCGCTGTCGGTTACCGTCATTAACGGTCTTGCTGGAACCGAAGGTTCTGCGGAACATGCTCGGGAAACCAGCAAGCTGTTAAACGTAATTGACCCTGACTACCTTGGGCTGCTCAGCCTTATGATCGCGCCCGGGACGATTACACAACGGCGAGTGGCGGAAGGCCTGATCACCCCACTTGGTCCCTGGGAGTTGATCCAGGAAATTAGCATGATGGTGGAAGGGCTATCTTTAACCAACTGTGTCTTCCGTGCAAACCATGCTTCCAACTACCTCCCATTGAAAGCAGTACTTTCCCGCGACCAACAGGCGCTACTTTCAAACCTGGAGCGAATTATAAAAACCAAACCTTCGAGAACGCTGCGCAGCGAATTCCTGCGCGGTTTTTAAAACAACACCGCAGCCGGTTAACGGATAAAAAACAGGTACCAGATCACATAAAACCAACCGAGAATGCCATGAAATAGGGCAAATAAAACAGACTGGTATATGCTCCAGGAGATGATCATGGCTAAACAACAACCGAAACCGATTCCAGCCTTTGCCACGTTCGATGAATTTGCCGACAATTCAAGTAACCTCCTCGTAAACAGCGCAATATAACAAGGCTTCATCCACCGTCTGATCTGGCGTTGCCAACCTGCAATGTTATGTAAAGTTCCGTGGCGAGAAAAACCAACCCTGGTTAGGTCGGTTAGAGAAAGTATTCTTAACTCACGCCAGCGATATGCCCCTGAGTCTTCTGATCGCGATACAATGCCGCGCACGGCGGCCAGGATTTCAGATGCGTCAGCCCATCCCCTGAAAACCGATAGTCTTTAAAACACCATCTTCCACGACTACCGGCACCTTGTCCGCGCCATACTCAGTGCGAACATTTTTTAACGCTTTGGAATCACTGCTTACATTGTGTAATTTATACACAAGACCCTTTGCATCAAATTCATCTAGCTGCTTGCGGCAATATGGGCATCCATCCTTAATGTATACCTCGAGCATAAAAGCACCTCCGCAAACGGTTATTTTTGTTGTTCACTCACCGACTATTATAGGATGGGCGCAGTGAAAAAGCAAGTTTACACTAACCTAACCTACGCTACGCGCGTTTTATGGAACTAATTATACGCCGCGTTTGTCAATTAATCATAGAGGTAATCACAGAAACGTTCGGCTGGCGAAACTGGATATATGATGATCTATTAATTCTACTTAAAAGAAACGGGTGATTTGATCAAAACATTGTAATATGTTAACTAATATTTATATTTTACGTCATTAGTGTTATATTATGTGTGGATGAATCTTTATTTAATGGCACTTGAGGAGGATTAGATCAATGAGTACTAAAAATATTATTTTAACCTCTGTTGTTGTATTGGTTGCGGTGCTGGTAGTGGCTGGGTGTGGCGGGCCTCAGTTAAACACGGGGACAGTTGAATCACCGAAGATTATCCAAGCCTACGGCGAAGCCGAAATAAAATCCGCACCTGACTTAGCCAAGATTAGCCTTGCTGTTGAAACCCGATACCCTACAGCGGTAAACGCCGTTGAAGAAAATGCCCGCCTGGCCAGCGCAGTGCGTGAAGCGTTGCTTGCTTTCGGACTGGCAGAAGAAGATATCGTAACCGGGTCATACCAGTTGTACAGCTATCGTGAATGGTTTGAAGGCCAACCGGCAGGAGAGGAAGAGCCGCAAGCCTTCCACGCCATCAATGAGATTATTGTAACCACCGTAAAACTCGATTCGGTCGGCGAGATAATTGACACTGCTGTCAGTGCCGGTGCAAATAATATAAATTATATCAGTTTTGAGATAGATAATCCCCAGGAACTACTGCTGCAGGCCCTGAAAAAAGCAGCAGAGCAGGCCACAATGAAGGCTGAAGCGATCGCTGACGGAAGCGGAGAAAATATTACGGGGCTGCACAGCATTCGTGAAGAGAGAGCAGACTACATTCCCTACCGCTTCCAGGATGAAATGCTGGAGGAAAAGATGGGTATGGGTGGGGCAGCAACCCCCATCGCCCCCGGCCAGGTAACAGTAAGGGCGGCGGTTGTTGCTGAGTTCTCTTTCTGATGATACCGGGTCAAGCTGATTAAGCTAGGTTTCAATGTCAGTTAAGCTAAGTTTCGATACCAGAAGGCTGCATCGTATGAAGATGCAGCCTTTGTGCTTATTAAGCCGCCGATCCTCATTCTCATTATCTGCCTGGTTCGCACTATTGGGTTTTACTCAGCAGTCCTATTTTTTCAAGAAGTTCTACTGCTTCTAAAAAATAATCCCATGATAATCTGCTTTAACATCATCTTTCAGGGATCGGTCAAGGTTAAAAACTCTTCCCCCGACGATAAGCGATCCACTGAAAACATCTGCACCCCGAACAAGAGCTATCGTTTCTTTTACATACCGAAGATTAAATGACGACGCGCAGGATAGGGCAAGAATGTCAAATATTTCTTCACTCAGTTTGTCAACGATGAAGGGGGCTGGTACGTTCGATCCAAGATAACGCACATCCCAACCCTCAAGCTCCCATAAATTGGCCGGGCCTCAGATCAGTTGCTGTTTGATCTGCCAAATCACCGCAGAGACCGGACCCATCTGGTCTGGAAAATGTATGAAGAACTTTAACCCGATGCCGTGCCGGTATTGGATTACTATCACATGTGTGAAAACGTCTTTAGCTATGCCTAGTACCGGTGTGCGTTCAACGACCAAAAGGTGAATGTCTGGGCTTAAATCCGTGATTGCCCATGTCGAAGAAGGCGATCCAGATAAAACGTTGGCTTTTATTCCCGGTACCGATGAAGCAAGGCTTCCTGTGGGAGTGCCGAACTTACCTACGTACTTATTCAACAATCGAGACCGTATGAATTACAACGCATTACAGGAAAAAGGATTGAAGGTGGTAAGCGGCGCAATTGAGAGTAGCAATAAAAGGTAATCCGGCAACGTGTGAAGCAGTCCGTCATGCGGTGGAACTTAGAAACCGGTCAGACAATCACTTCTCTGCGGGCGAAAAATGCCTGTGGACAGTAGCGTAATGTGGAACGAATTTTATACGTAGCGTAGATATTCCATTCATTGGATCACAAAAAATAACAACACCCTTGCGCATGCCTCTGCTTGACTTTGCCCTGTTCCTTGATTATAATTCAGCCAGATAGCAAAATCAGCCAAAACGGGAAAAACGCTCACGGGAAAGTCGCTTTCCTGTGAGCGTTTTGGTTGCGGAGGAATAAAGTTATGCGTATCGCTTTGGCCCAGCTCAACACAACCGTAGGCGCGTTAAGAGAAAATACTGAAAAAATCAAAGAACACTGTCGGAACGCTCAAGCCGGCGGCGCTGACCTGATTATTTTTACTGAGCTCGTCATAACCGGCTATCCTCCCAAAGACTTGCTCCTTTATAGCAGCTTCATTGAAAGAGAAAGAGCTATGGTTACAGAGGAACTGCTGCCGCTCACTCTGGAATGCGGCCTGAAAATTTTGATCGGCACAACACACCTTCACAGCAACAAGCTTTATAATGCCGCGTTGCTGTTAGAGCAGGGCGAGATAAAATCTGTTCACATGAAAACACTGCTGCCTAATTACGATACATTTGACGAACAGCGCTATTTTGAGAGCCATTCCGAACGCAAGGTTGAACTTATTGGTGGCATTCCAACAGCCATCACCATCTGCGAAGACATCTGGAATGATAAAGAACTCTGCGGCAGCCCACTATGCGACACAAACCCATTAGAGAGCCTCTTTGCCCAGGGGGCTCGCCTGTTAATCAATATTTCCGCTTCGCCCTATCATCTGGGCAAGCACGCATTACGTGAAAATATGCTCTCCTTCCTGGCCCAAAAGTACAACGCCGGTGTCATCTACTTGAACCAGGTTGGTGGTAACGACGAGTTGATATTTGACGGTTCGAGCCTGATCTACAACTACCGGGGAGAACTGCTTTATCGGGCTGCCGCGTTTGAGGAAGAACTCTTCTATGTGGAAACCGACAATCTCTTCAGCCCGCGAGTAAACTTCATATCGTCGGATGTCGATAATATCAGCTCTGTCATGCAAGCTTTAAAGCTTGGCTTGAAAGATTATGTATCCAAAACCGGTTTCAAAAAAACAACGCTCGGTTTAAGCGGAGGCATCGATTCTGCGGTTGTGGCTGTACTGGCGGTAGAAGCTCTGGGAACAGATAATGTGCTCGGAATTTTAATGCCTTCACCTTATTCTTCCGACCATAGCCTGGAAGATGCAAAGACGTTGGCCGAGAACCTGGGAATCACCTATCGCACCATCGCGATTGGGGAGCCCTTCAATGCTTACTTAAAGCTGCTTAACCCCGACCGTGTTCCGCTGCAGGATCTGGCAGAAGAAAACCTGCAAGCGCGCATTCGGGGTAACCTGGTGATGCATATATCTAACCGGGAAGGTTACCTGGCACTAACCACAGGCAACAAATCAGAACTGGCAGTTGGTTACTGTACTTTGTATGGGGACATGTCTGGCGGGCTGGCAGTGTTGGCTGACCTGCCAAAGATGATGGTTTATGAATTGGCTCACTATCTAAACCAGATCTATGGCTGGAAAATCATTCCTGATCGAACGATTACTAAAGCTCCATCTGCCGAACTTCGTCCCAACCAGAAGGATGAGGATTCACTGCCGCCTTACCATATTTTAGATCCTATTTTGCATCTCTACATCGAAAAGAATCTCTCACAAGATGAAATGATACAACAGGGCTACCCTGAAGAAACAGTTTTTCAAATAATACGCATGGTTGATCGGGCTGAATTCAAACGGCACCAGGCTGCACCAGGCTTGCGCATAACCACTCGCACTTTTGGTTCAGGAAGGCGCATGCCGATTGCCCGGCGCTTCGACTATTAAGGGTAAAGGTGATCCGAATGACTACAAGCACTTTGCATCGGGACGCTAAAGATGGTTTTGACATCGTTGTGATCGGTGCCGGGCATGCCGGCTGTGAAGCCGCCCTGGCTGCTGCCCGGCTGGGCTGCCGGACTATTCTGCTGAGCCTTAATCTGGATATGGTTGCCTTTATGGCCTGCAATCCTTCTCTTGGTGGGCCGGGCAAAGGACACCTGGTACGCGAAATCGACGCCCTTGGTGGAGAAATGGCCTGCGTCGCCGACAAAAACTTACTGCAGGTTCGCCTGCTCAATACCGGAAAAGGACCGGCCGTGCAGGCGCTGCGTGCCCAAATTGATAAAAATGGCTATCAGCGCACTATGCGTATTGCCCTGGAAAGAGAATCGAACCTGCTTATTGGCGAAGACATGGCCGAAGAGTTAAGAGTTGAAAGCGGAACAATCTGCGGTGTTCAGGGACGAAGCGGCACCTTCTATCCGGCAAAAGCGGTGATTATCTGCAGCGGTGTTTATCTGGCATCGGAAATATTCTTGGGTGACCGCCACTTCTCATCATCTCCAGGCGGTCTGGTTCCCTCTTTTGCTTTGGCCGAAAATCTGCGCAAGCTCGGCTTCACCCTGGATCGCTTTAAAACCGGCACTCCGCCGCGAGTATACAAACGCAGTATCAATTTTGAAAACCTTACCCCTGTACACGGCGACCCCGGCGTACCCGGTTTCTCCATGACCGGCAGTGGTGCGCCTGCTGAACAAATTCCATGCTGGATGACTTATACCAATCCCGACACACATAAAATAATCCGCGATAATTTCTCCCTGGCACCAATTTACAGCGGCTTGATCAAGGGCCGGGGCCCACGCTACTGCCCTTCAATAGAGGATAAAATTGTGCGTTTCGCCGACCGCGACCGGCACCCTATCTTTATTGAACCTGAAGGTGCAGCCATTGATGAAATGTATCTGCAGGGCATCTCCACCGGGTTGCCACCGGATATTCAGTCGCAATTCTTACGCACTATCCCAGGCCTGGAGCAGGTTGAAATTATGCGACCTGCTTACGCCATCGAATATGATTACGCGCCACCCACGCAGCTGAAATTAACACTGGAAACAAAGTTATTGCCCGGCCTCTTTTTTGCCGGCCAGATCAATGGTACTACCGGCTATGAGGAAGCTGCCGCCCAGGGCCTCATCGCCGGCATCAACGCCGTGAAGTTAATCAAGCAAGAGGAACCATTCATTCTGAAACGCAGCGAAGCTTATATTGGAGTGATGATCGATGACCTGGTTACCAAAGGTGTGCAAGAACCGTATCGTATTTTCACCTCACGTGGTGAGTACCGCCTTCTGTTACGCCAGGATAATGCTGATCTGAGGCTTACGGAAAAAGGGCGAGCTTTGGGTCTGGTTAAAGACGATAGATACCGATTGTATCTACATAAAAAAGAATATATTGAAACCGAAATGATTCGACTGGCACAGACCAGGCACAACCCGGGCAGTGCAATTGAAAATCAGCTATCTGCCTGGAACTCCGCTCCGCTACAGCATCCGGTTTCTGCCATTGAGCTGATCCGCCGACCGGAGATCAGCTGTCAAGCTTACCTTGTCTGGGAAAAGACAGCAATCCCTGAACTGCCGGTCGGCACGTTGAATGAACTGGAAAACCAGATCAAGTATGCCGGGTATATTACCAAGCAGGAGCATATGGTGGCGCATACGGCCAGGCTGCACGAAAAAGTGATTCCGGATCATTTCGATTACGAGCTGGCTAAAAACCTCTCGCGCGAAGCGCGGCAAAAACTTTCTGCAATACAGCCGGCAACACTCGGGCAGGCCTCGCGTATGGAGGGCGTGACAGCGGCTGATATATCAGTGCTGCTACTCTACCTGGAACGTCCGGAAATGATCAATAGAAAAATCGATAAGCATAAGAGGCATGATACCGATGCTTGACCTCTGTTCTCCGACCAAGCTGCCGGGCTGGTATTACCGTTTAAGCAGCTTCTTTAAAGAATGCTTCGGCGAGCCAGTCTCCAAAATACCCCTCCACGCAGGCTTTTCCTGCCCAAACCGGGACGGTACCATCAGCCGCACCGGCTGTAGCTACTGTTTCAACCCCTCTTTTGCCCCGTTCAGCGACATGCAGGGGCTGGTAACCCTGGCAGAGCAGCTACGAAAAGGTAAAAAAAAATCCGGCCCGGCAAAATACCTGGCCTATTTTCAATCATACACCAACACTTACGCCCCCGTAAAACAGCTGAAAGCAATCTACGACCAGGCGCTGGCCGACCCCGAAGTGATCGGTTTAAGCATCGCCACACGTCCGGATTGTATTTCAGAAGAGGTGCTCGACCTGCTTGAAGGTTATGCCCGCCACTGTCATCTCTGGATTGAATACGGCCTGCAGTCTGCCCACGATCAAACTCTGAAGCTGATCAATAGGGGCCATACGGTTGCCCGGTTCACTGAAACAGTAAAGATTACCCGTAACCGGGGTATTTATATTTGCGCCCACATTATTCTCGGTCTGCCTGGCGAAACTACTGAGATGATGCTTGCCACGATCGAATTTCTGAACAGCTGCGGGTTAGACGGCGTTAAGTTTCATCACCTGCAGATCATTGAAAATACACAACTGGCTCAGCATTATGCCCAGGGCCAGGTAAGCGTCTTTCCGAACGCCGACAACTATGTTCCACTGCTCTGTGACTGCCTGGAACGCCTTTCTCCCGCCATAGTCGTTCACCGCCTGGCCAGCCAAGCCACCAAAGCAGAACTGCTGATTGCACCGCACTGGAAAGAAAGCGGCGGACAGATCGCCGCCGCAGTGGAAAAGGAACTAAAAAAACGCGGCACCCACCAGGGGTGCCGGTATCCAAAACATTAAACCGCTCATATTTACCGCCTTTGTTCCCTATCAATTAAGCAGGAAATACCTCTACATCCTGACAAATAAGGGTTTCTCGTAAATTCAAGATGCAGAACTGCGATCTGACAGCACCATGCCGTTCGTTAAGAACATGTAAGTGCCAGATCTTTACGCCAGACCCAGGATCTTCCGTGCTTCGCCAGGTAAAGCTACCTGGCGACTGTGAATCCGGGCTACACGAACGATACGCTCTACCAGTTGGG
>DATIKA010000103.1:0-4070 GCA_035478055.1 Candidatus Limnocylindrales bacterium
GAAAGAAATGAGGTGTTTAAACCATGCTGTCCAGTAAAGAGATTCTGGACTTGACAGATCGATACAGTGCACGGAATTATCTCCCCTTGCCCGTAGTTCTCTCCTGGGGCGAAGGTGTTTGGGTGGAGGATCCGGAGGGAAACCGTTACATGGATATGCTAAGCGCATATTCGGCGATGAATTTTGGCCATCGTCACCCGAAAATTATCAAAGCTTTGAAAGATCAGGCCGATCGGATTACGGTTACTTCAAGGGCATTTCAAAATGATCAACTAGGCAATTTATGCTATAAATTAGCGGAGCTAACCGGAAAAGAAATGGTTCTGCCGATGAATACCGGTGCCGAAGCGGTGGAAACAGCGATCAAGGCTGCGCGCAGGTGGGCATACCGCGAGAAGAAAATTCCAATGGACAAAGCAGAGATAATAACCTGTGGCGGTAATTTTCATGGCCGGACCATTACGATTATTTCTTTTAGTTCCAACGAAACCTGCAGAGAGGAATTTGGTCCATTTACACCTGGCTTTAAGCTTATTGCATATGGCAGCAGCGTTGCCTTGGAAAAAGCTATTACCCCGAATACGGCCGCATTTTTGGTTGAGCCGGTGCAAGGTGAAGGCGGTATTATCATTCCTCCGGATGGTTATTTAAAAAATGCTTTTCAAATATGCAAGGAAAATAACGTTCTTTTTTTGGCCGATGAGATCCAAACCGGCCTCGGCAGAACAGGAAAAATGTTTGCTTGTGATTGGGAGGATGTTAAACCTGATGTTTATATTTTGGGGAAAGCTTTAGGGGGCGGTATTTTACCGATATCTGCGGTTACAGCCAACACCGATATACTGGGGGTATTCGAACCAGGTTCGCATGGGTCTACTTTTGGTGGCAATCCTCTGGCTTGCGCAGTTGCAGTTGCCGCGCTCGATACATTGCAGGAAGAGCAGCTGGTTGTTAAGTCAAATGAGGTTGGAAATTATTTTGTTAAACAACTTCGAAATATTAATAGCCCCCTGATTGTTGAAGTAAGAGGCAGGGGGATGATGGTTGGTGTTGAGCTTACCGTTGATGCCAGGCCGTTTTGTGAAGAGTTGATGAGGATGGGTATTTTAACCAAGGAAACGCATGAGAATGTTATTCGATTTGCTCCCCCTTTGGTGATCACCAGGGATGAGCTTGATTGGGCTCTCGAGATAATCAGGAAAGTTTTCGCCGCGTAAACATTTGCCGCCAGGCTCGAAAAGCTAACACTTATAAAAAGCTTTTTTTGCAACGCACCACAAATGCTTTGCCGTCTTTGCCTTCAGGCCGCGCGGTATGGTTTCGAAACAACCATTTTATTTTCCCGGTTGCACTTACTTTGTCAACTAACAACCATAAAAAAAATATAAAAATTTTTGCAAAAAGTATTGACAAATGCTACATGATGATCAATACTCAAGCTACCAGGTTCCGAGAGACTGAAAAGCAGGTCGGGTCTGATGGGTGGGGAATAACCGTAGTGGAGGAAGGGCTAACTGGAATCCGAGTTCGGATTACCCCCGAGATCAGGTCGCTGAAAGAGCCGCTTACCGAAAGGTCGTAATGGCCGGGACGCAGCGGAGCTCGCAGCACGGAAAAGTAGTAGTCGGTCGGAGGTTGAGGGAAAACCATCAACATACGGTGGTGGAATCTCAGTCGCAGAACGGTCGGTGAAGAAGTTCCGGCGGTGTGTTTGAAGGCCTGTTGGGGCCTGGTTTATTTATGCATCCTGCAATAAGTTTAAAAGCGATTTTTTATCACAAAGCTGTTTTCGTGTAACTGAAACCTCCGCAATGTTGAATAACCCTTGTTGAAATGTGTGGCAAAAATAACGAGCATCCGGCGAAACTATCGCTGAAGCGCTATCTTGTCTGTGGACAAATTTTCAGCGTGGTCCGCCATGGGCAGCCTCCCTATTTATCTGCCGTCTGGATCTCATTTCTATTCAGTCTGTGTTATTGATCATATCCAGAAACACCGCCACAACCTGTGGGTCAAAATGTTTGCTGCTCTGCTGCTTAATATAATCAAGTGCGCCTTCTTTGCTCCAGGCCGCGCGGTAGGGACGCTCACTGGTCAGGGCATCGAACACATCGACCACGGCAAAGATACGTGCCGCCAGGGGAATCTGTTCCCCTTTGAGCCCACGCGGGTAACCGCTGCCGTCGAATTTCTCGTGGTGGCAGTAGGGTATCTCCATGGCCGGACGTAAGTAATCGATTGGTAAAAGCATGTTGTAGGCGTGCCGTGGATGCTTGCGCATGATTTCCCATTCGTTATCGGTCAGCGGACCGGGTTTAAGAAGAATTTTATCGGGAATGCCCATCTTACCGATATCGTGCAATAAAGCTCCTCGTTGTATGTGGGCCAACTGTTCACTCTCCATGCCCATCTCCCGGGCAATACTCAGGGTCATCTCGGTGACACGTCGGCTATGCTCCCCGGTTTCGTCATCCTTCAGGTCGAGCGCGAAAGCCCAGCCCGCTATAGTAGCATCGTAGGCCCGGAGCAGCCCCACATTGGAGCGTTCCAGCCTATGGAAGAGTTCTGCATTGTCGATGGCAATAGCCGCCTGCCCGGCCATGGTCTCAAGAAAGGAGAACCATTCTTCATCAGGTTCAAACGGCGCACGATTAAAGATCTGCAGCAAGCCCCGCACGGTTCCTTTGGCGATGAGCGGCACGGCATAGTGGGCGACAAAGCCTTCCTTATCGTTAAGGGAACCCTGGATCGGATCCGGCTCTGCCGCGCGCAGGTCGGGAATGTAGATCGATTGATGTTCCATGACCGCGCGGCTAATGTAACCTTCGCTCAGGGGCAGGCTGATATTTTTAAGGTTTTTGGTGCTGAACCCGCGCCAGGTGTCATATTTCAGGGTATTGGTATACGAATCGAGGGTTAAAATAGCGACAGCATCAATGTTCAGCATGCCGGTGATTTCGTCCAGGATGACTTGAAAGGTAACCCCCAAATCAAGGCTGCCGGTGATGGTCGTGTCGATATTGCGCAGGGCCTGAACCTGGCGTAAGCGCTCTCGCATCTTTTTCGCCATTTTGCTCTCGGTCATGTCACGGGCGGCGGCGAAGACGCCCTGCACCTCTCCAGTCTCGTCTCTGTATACACTGGCATTGTAGAGAACATCAGTGTTACGACCGGAGCTATGGTGAATCGTGAGGGGATAATCTCTCACACGACCCTGTCTGAAGGCCAGTTCATACCCCTCTTGTGCCTTCTCCGGTTCCGTAAAATAGCCGGAAAAATCACTGCCGATCAGTTCTGTCCTTGAAACACCAGTGATCTCCTCGGCAGCTTTATTGACATCGGTAATTTTCCCGTCGGCACTGATGGTTACTATTGGGTCAAGGTTTACCTCAATCAGATTGCGGGTGTACAGGGAAATAGCTCGCTCTTGCTCAGCCTGTTTGCGCTCGGTGATATCCCTTGTGCTGCCCTGGAAGCCGATGGTATTGCCTTGCTCGTCAAGGAGCCACGCGGCGCTGAGTTCGGCATGAACGAGGCGATTATCCTTTGTTTTAAGGCGAATCGGTATGATCATAGAACTGCTCCGTTCAGCCGGCGGCTTGGCCAGCTCTTCCGCCACGATTTCCATGACGATAGCATAGTCCTCCGGGATCACATAGTCATGCATTGGCATACCCATGAGCTCTTCGGGTGTAAATCCAGTCATCCTTTCGTTGGCCAGGCCGATGTAAGTGAGGCGGCCTTCCAGATCTGTGGTCCAGATGACATCCGAAATATTTTCTGTCAGGAAGCGATATTTCTGCTCACTTTCCCGTAAGGCAGAGGTCATTTTTCGGGCCAGCCCGAGTGCCTGATCACCGGTGGATTCCAGCAACCGCAAAGAGAAGAAGACCACGAAGCTGAGAAGAACGCCTGCGGCCAGAATACCACTGGCCGTATAGCGATCAACAGCGGTCTCAAGCGCCTCAAAAGCAGGCGTGGTTTGGAAGGCCAGGGTCCAGTGGTGACCATACAGGTCCATAATTATTTGGCTGGCAAACAGAGGCGTGCGTTCCTCGTCGGGGGCACCG
>DATIKA010000104.1:0-2191 GCA_035478055.1 Candidatus Limnocylindrales bacterium
TGCGCGCCAGTATGTGGATGTTCATCGTCGGATTTGACGAGTTTCATTATGGGATAACAGAAGAGAAACCTGGTTTCTGGCCCCGCGAGACTGCCATCGTGAGCGAGCAATAATTTTAGTATTAAAGCTACAAAGTCGACACACTGTGGCTATTCCGGGTTGCTTTCAGCAGTCAATAAGAAAATTGGAGGCTTGCGATGAGGCTTTACCTTTTGCGTCGGCTGCTCCAGATAATTCCCACACTAATCGGCATTACCTTTATCACTTTTGTCATTATCAACGCCGCGCCGGGAAATCCGATGTCGCACTTGATCGACCCGCATATCAGCAGGGAAGCCATAGCCACCCGCGAGAGACAACTGGGTCTGGATAGGTCGCTGACAGAGCGATACGTGATCTGGCTTTCTGAATTGTCCAGAGGTAACCTGGGTTTCTCGACCCGTTATCGGCGTGCGGTAACAGAAATAATAAGAAACCGTATCGGTCCCACGATACTCCTCACCTTTTCATCAATGCTCCTGAGTTTTATTATCGCAGTACCAATCGGGGTGTATTCGGCTGTTCACCAGCACTCACGACAGGATTATATTTTTACCATATTAACCATGGCCGCCGTATCTATACCTGTTTTTTTTCTTGGTGTGGCCTTGATTAAAATTTTTTCTTTTGATTTACGTTTGTTGCCCGTAGGCGGGATGATCACCGCGGGCGAAACTCACAGTACCTGGCTTGTTTATGCTTCAGATGTGGGCAGACACTTGGTTTTGCCCCTCTTTGTTCTATCCTGCGCCAGCACAGCTTCATTTGTCCGCTATATCCGCTCCAGTATGCTCGAAGTTATCAGACAAGATTATGTGCGCACCGCTCGGGCTAAAGGTCTATCAGAGAAGGTGGTTATTTACAAGCATGCTTTGCGCAACGCGCTTATTCCTGTGATTACAATCCTTGGTTTATCACTTCCCTATCTTTTCTCCGGTGCCATCCTTACCGAAGTCGTTTTTGCCTGGCCTGGCATGGGCAGTCTCAGTGTAGAAGCAGTGATGACGCGAGATTACCCTCTGCTAATGGGAATCAACCTGATCCTTGCAATGTTGGTTATTTTGGGAAACTTATTGGCAGACATATTTTACGCTGTTGTCGACCCCCGTATTCGCCATGATTAAGCACTCTTAAGTTTTTACGAGGAGGAACATTATTTGCGTCAATCTGATGGCACTACTGCTGAAATTACGCGTAGCAGTAGTAAAAAGGCGGAAACAACCGGTTCCGGAAATATTATCTGGCATCGTTTCCGACGTAACAAAGTTGCCATGGTCAGCCTGGTTGTCTTAAGCGTGATCGTTGCAGCGGTTATCCTGGCCCCTGTTCTCGTTACTCACGGTCGCGATGTCATTGACCTCGGTTTAACAGAAAGCCCCCCTTCCGCTAGGAACTGGCTAGGAACAGATGCTTTGGGCCGCGATATCTACACCCGTCTATTATACGGTGGCCGTATTTCGCTTGCAGTTGCGGTGATAGCTACAACCTTACAGATGGGCATTGGTATTTTTTTGGGTTCGGTGGCAGGTTACTACGGCGGGTTTGTGAAGACTCTGGTAATGCGTTTGACCGATACGGTTCTTTCATTCCCTTATTTAGCCCTGGCTATCGTTGCCGCAGCTATAATGGGGCCCGGTATTTATAGCACAATGCTGATTATCGGGCTTCTATCCTGGACTGGAACCTGCCGCCTGGTTTACGGTCAGTTCCTGAGCATCAGGGAGACGGAGTATGTGAAAGCAGCTCGTGCTTTGGGATTCTCACCGCTACGTATCATCCGCAAGCACATGCTGCCTAATGCCATGGCGCCACTGGTAGTTAATGCTACGCTGGCTATGGCTGCGGCGATCTTGATTGAAGCAGGGTTAAGTTTTTTGGGGCTTGGTGTTCAGGGCCCCATCCCGAGTTGGGGAAACATGTTGCAGGCCGCACGCAACATGCGCGTGATTATGCATATGCCTTGGATTTGGGCGCCCCCGGGGGTTGCAATATTTCTTACTGTGCTAACTATAAATCTGATCGGTGATGGATTACGGGATGCCTTCGACCCGCGACTAAAAGGGTGAGGGGTGAGGGGTGAGGAGTGAGGGGTGAGGCGTGAGGAGTGAGGGGTGAGGGGTGAGGAGTGAGGGGTGAGGAGTGAGGAGTGAGG
>DATIKA010000105.1:0-4737 GCA_035478055.1 Candidatus Limnocylindrales bacterium
CTATTTTAAAATTCCGGTGTAACACGCTGCTTCCATTTTCAAAGTTACCTTTCTCGGTGACCCCAAAAAATTTGGCAACCAGTTGGCCATGCTCCGTCCCGAGTAAGGCTTTTATTTCACCCGGAGTCCAGACATAGAAGGTGCCTTCCTCACCTTCAGTGTCGGCATCCTCAGCTGTAAAAAATCCTCCTTCCGGCGACTTAAGCTCTTGCAGCACATAGGCAAATATCTTACGCGCGAAAAGAGCCAGTTCCGGGTCACTGACAGCCTGGTAAGCTTCCAGTGTGGCCAGCGCAACAGTGGCCTGGTCATAGAGCATCTTCTCAAAATGAGGTACCAGCCACTGGCGATCGACAGAGTAGCGGTGCATACCATAACCTAACTGGTCAAAGATGCCTCCGCGGTGCATTGCTTTGAGGCTATTTACCACCATCAAAAGGGTATCGGCAGCACCAGTGCGCTTCCAGCAGCGGAGCAACAGCATAAACTGGTGCGGGGCGGGAAACTTAGGGGCATCACCAAAACCACCGTAAGTATGATCATAAGCGCTCTTCAACTGCTGACAAGCTCGATCAATCAAGCTGACCGGCGGCAGATCAAACCCGACTGGTTTCAGATCTGCTGTGCCCTCACCCTGCTGTTGCAGCAGGGTCCAGAGCTCGCCCCCGGCATGCAATAACTGCGCACGATCCTGGTGCCAAAGGGCATCAAGTTTCGGCAAAAGATCAACTATACCGAAAATACCGTAACGGGAATGCTTCGGGAAATAGGTTCCGGCAAAAAATGGTTTTTTATCCGGAGTCAGAAAAACAGTCAGCGGCCAACCGCCCTTGCCAGTCATCGCCTGGCAGGCGGCCATATAAAACTGATCAAGATCAGGACGCTCTTCCCTATCCACCTTGATCGAGACAAAAGATTTATTTAATAATGTCGCTACTTCCGGATCTTCAAAGGACTCCCGCTCCATCACGTGGCACCAGTGGCAGGTAGAGTAGCCAATGCTTAAAAATAGCGGCTTTCCCTCAGCCACAGCCTTTTCAAATGCCTCATTACCCCACGGATACCAATCTACCGGGTTATAGGCGTGCTGAAGAAGGTAAGGTGATTTTTCGTTGATCAAACGGTTGGTCTTGCGGTTGCCGTAGCTATCCAAAACAAACTCCCTCCTAAGTGAGGTGTTGTCCTTTTTAAACTAACATCCTTCGAAGCTTCCATGGGATAACCGTATCTTCGCAGACAAAACTTATCAACTCTCACCTTATAAGTTGCCCGCATATCAGGTCTACCCCTTTGCGTTTATGTGAACGAATTCAGCCTCTATAAAAATTCTTGCTATTTCTTGGCTTAGCCCATAAACTTCGAAAAAGTAAAATATGCAAAAGGTGGGTTGAAAGAGGCTGCGGGGTTTGTTCTTTTTGCGTACAAAACATTCGGTTAAACGATTTGGGAGCGCATCCCCTTGTTTCTATTTTTTTACCACAAAAAAACGAAGAAAGCAAAACGGAAGAAAATGGCCCGGGCGATGATGAAAATACCTTTGCGACGAAAACATTTTTGCCCAAAGGCCGATCCTGATAACCCAAGCAGATAGAGGCGATGCACGCTTCGCCTCTATCTGCTACTTATCCTTTTGACCGGCGGGGTAAATCGGGCCAGGGTTGTATTCGACACTGGGGCGCGCGGCGCGCGGCTGTGGGTACATACTCATCAGGCTATAAATTTCTTCAGGCATTGTAGTAGTAACATTGATGCCCATCTCGGTTATCTGCTGTACGTCGATTGGATAATCGTGGGTCCAGGTGCCCTGGGTGAGCAAATCGGCGATCTTATCGGCCTGATTTTCTTCCATATGCTTGTGCAGCAAGTTCTTTACTGTAATTTTAACCTGACGAAGCGCCTTCGCCGCCACATCAGCCAGGATAATGGTCTCGTCGTCAATATCCTCCATCTTTTTTGTTTCAAGAACCTTGAGCAACGAAACAGCCGGATACTGTCCAAGCTGCGGATCGAGCGGTCCAAGGACAGCGTTTTCATCCATGACCAGTTCATCGGCAGATAGGGCGATGAGCGTGCCGCCTGACATCGAGTAATGAGGCACAAATACGGTTACCTTCCCCGGGTGACGCAGCAAAGATTCGGCAATCTGTTCAGAGGCCAATACTAAACCGCCGGGAGTGTGCATGATCAGGTCAATCGGCACGTTTTTATCGGTCAGCCGAATGGCGGTTAGGACCTGTTCTGAGTCTTCAATGTTAATATAGCGGGTCAGGGGAATGCCGAGAAAATTTACAGCTTCTTGACGGTGAATCAGGGTAATGACGCGACTGCCGCGTTTTCGCTCGAATTCAATCAGCTTGCGTGTGCGCGTTGCACGCAACATCTGCTGCTGCAGATACGGCGAAAGCACCGAAACGATCAGGAACAACCAGAAAAGCGGTGTAATAAATTCCATGTAAAAACCTCCTCACGATGATCACGGCATCAGATATTGTTTTATTATGTTAACAGTAATCTCGCCAGCATTCCCAGAAGGGATCTGCCTTGTAGATTCGCTTGGGCCGCACGATCAAAACTAAAACCATGCCTAACAGGAAGCCTCCGATATGCGCCCACCAGGCCACTCCCTGCACTTCGATCATGGCGTAAATAAACTGAAGCACCACCCAGTAACCCAGGTAGATCGGGGCCGGCAGCCAGAAAATAAAGAAGAAAAACGGCGGTATAAAGGTTAAGACACGTGCCCGGGGGAACAAAAGCAGGTACGCCCCCAGAACACCGGAAACAGCGCCTGAAGCGCCGACCATCGGGATAATAGCGTCCGGATAAGAAAAACCCTGCAGCAGGGCGGCGGCAATGCCGGATAGCAGATAGAGCAACATGAAGCGCCGAAAACCGAGCCTGCCCTCAACAGCGGGGGCGAAAACCCAAAGAAACCATACATTGCCTAACAAGTGGACAAATGAACCGTGAATAAACATGCTTGTAAAAATGGTGCTGAATTCGCCAACCGGATTACTGAAGAAATTGACGGGGATAAAGCCAAAATTATAAAAAATGTGTTCGAAAGCATCGACGCCAAGGGAAATCTGGTAAAAATAGACGAGGCCGCTGAGAATGATTAAGCCGATGGTAGCGACAGTGGCACCATGATACTTGATCGTGTCATGAAGTGGAAACATAAATCGCTGAGGCCTGCCTCTCTGCCGGCGGATATTTAATCGCTAACAATGAGTATTATAGCACTTTGAAAAAGTTTTGTGGAAAACAAATTAAAGCAGCTGCTGGAGGACAGAGGGACGTTTCTCCTGTCCTGTTTGAGGATATATTCCAGAGGGAGGACAAGGGGACGTTTCACCTGTCCTGTTTGAGGACGCATTACATGAGCAGATTGGATCATATTTTCCGTTGGCGGAAAATGGCGGAGAGGCATAACGGAGAAGGACACGAGAAACGTCAGACCGTGTAAAAACAGCAAATAAATGTACCTAGAATGCAACATATATGTTATAATGTAGTATAACATCAAAGGGCGTGAGGCGGCATGAGGTATGTCAAAGGAGAAGACCGGTATCAGACAATCCTATTCCCTGAAAGCATCGACGAATATATTGCCCCAGATAATCCGGTCCGCATCATTGATGCATTTGTAGACTTATCTGTGGACATCCAGAAGTCAGGCTTTACCTACGCCATCCCGGCACACACCGGGCGACCACCCTATGATCCAAGGGACATCTTGAAGCTGTATCTTTACGGCTACATGAACAGAATCCGTTCATCGAGGAGGCTTGAATCAGAAGCCGGGCGGAACCTCGAAGTAATCTGGTTAACGAACAAGGTTAAACCTGACCATAAAACCATCGCGAACTTCAGAAAAGATAATCCCCGAGCCTTAAAAGAGGTCTTCAGAACATTCACCTTACTATGCAAGGAATGGAACCTCTTTAGTCAGACATTCATCGTGATTGACGGTTCCAAATTCAGAGCTGCCAATGCGAAAAAAAATAACTTCACCAAGCAAAAGATAAACCGGCACCTGAAAGCGATTGATGAAAAAATCAAAAACTATCTGTTAGAGCTTGAAGCCAATGATACGGCAGAAGCCGCCATTCCGGAGATCACCGCAGAAGACATTAAAGCCAGAATTAAAGAGTTAAAGCAGCGCCAGGAAACCTATGAAAAATATAAAGTTGAAATTGCAGCAAAAGGTGAAGTCTCCACCACTGACCCTGATGCGCGGTTAATGGCGGTCAATAACAATGGGGTCGACGTTTGTTACAACCTGCAAAGCGCTGTCGACAGTAAACACTGCTTAATTATTGATGTTGATGTCATCAACAATGCCGCCGACCAAGGTCAACTAAGTCCCATGGCAAAGCAAGCCAAAGCAATCCTGGGCGTAGAAACCCTTGCCGTGGCCGCCGACAAAGGCTATTACGTGGCTGAAGACTTAAAAGTTTGTGAAGAAGAAAAGACCATCACCTATGTCGCAAAACAGACTTATGCTAACTCCACCGGAGAGAAAGAATATTATGCGGATCAATTTACCTATGACCCGGAAAAAAATGTTTATCTTTGTCCGATGGGGCAAACGCTAAGTCACTTCAAGACGAGGAAAGAAAAAGGGGTCGTAAAACACTTTGATTACCGCAATGCTGAGGCCTGTGTTCAATGTCCCAAGCTTGCCAAATGTACAACGTCGGCAAAGGGAAGAACCATTACCAGACATGCGGATCA
>DATIKA010000106.1:0-2363 GCA_035478055.1 Candidatus Limnocylindrales bacterium
ACCGGCACATCTTAAGGAGCATGCTAAAAAGATAGGATTGCCGTCGTCAAGCTTGGCTGAACAACAAAAAGGTTTCACAATATGTTAAAAAGTCTAAAAAGCTTTGACTGAACCTGAATTCGAAAACAACCGCTCACCAGCTGTGGATGAATATGGCTTCCACGTTGCTGTCCCTACCCGAGCGTCTCTTTTACTCATTTCTATTTTCATCCTCTCATTATATCTATCTTGGGAGGGGTGACATTATCGCTGATTAACGACATAAAATAACGGTTGTACTTGACAATTACTGCTTATTCCATCAGAATATATATATAATTCCGCAATTAGTAAAGCACGGCGGCAAAAATAATAAATTACAGCTGACGACGGGTAAAAAGCCATGAAAAAAAACAGGGCAATGCTCAAGGCGTTAAACAGTTATGATCAAGCGGCGCTTTTGAAGCAGCCTAACCCAAAAGTACCGACAGGTTTGCGTAACCTTTGCGTCATCAGCCTTATGCTCAGGGCCGGATTGCGGGTAAATGAGATCATTGATCTCAAGATAAGCGATGTAAATTGGCTCAATGGGAGGCTGCGGGTTAAAGAAAGCCGAGGGGCAAAAGACCGCGTTCTTCTGCTCGGCGAAGCCGAAATGGAGCTGCTGGAACGCTGGCGTCAAAAAAGACCATCAGATGAGCCTTATCTTTTCACCACGCTCGATGGCAACAAATTAAAAGATCGTTATATTCGAGAAATGGTTAAGCGTCTCGCGCGCAAAGCCGGAATTGGGAAAGATGTTTATCCACGTTTGTTGCGTCACACTTTTGCCGCTGATCTGATGCGCGAAACAAAAGATATCAGACTTCTACAAAGAGCTCTGGGACATCGGGACTTAGCTGCCACCCAAATATATACAAAATTGTTATACGAAGAATTTCAAAACGTTCGTTCTTCTTATGACGACAGCCAGCGTTGCGGTATTCCGATCGAAGAAGAAATGTTAGAGCAGGTATCGATACAGGAACGGGATGATGTGGTGCCGACGATGGCACTACAAGCCGCTGAACCGCATGTCAACGAAAATCAGGTCGAAGCGATCATGGAACCGCAAGTCACTGAACTTCAAACCGAAGAAATACATGCTGAGGAACTAAAAGGCGAGGAACAAAAAGCTGAAGAATTACATGATGAAGATCTAAAAGCTGAAAAAAAGCCAATCGAAAATACGCAGGTTGAAGAAAGGCTTACAGCACCGGAGGGGGCAGCACAACTATGGGAACCCATACCGAAGATTACGATATTTGCAGAAAATAACTTTTCTGACAGACAGCCTGAAAATATGAAAGAAGATAATAAGAAAATAGCTATTCCGGCGATTAAATGCAGTAATTGCGAGTATATCTTGCGGTTCCAGGGAGATTGCCCAAAATGCGGGACAGAATTTATCGCGATACTAAGGCATTGGGGACGTAATGTATAGGGGGGGAGTGGGGATCAAGGCATGTTCTTCGATGGAGATGTAACTTCCGATAATATATCTTATGTTAACTTGTGAATGGAAGGGGGTCAGATTTGCAGTTTTTCCGTCTCAATAATACTCATTGGTCATATTTCACAGGTTTGTGCATTCAATAAAAAAAATTAGCCAGGTACGTCACAGTATATTCATGGACGATACCTGGCTTGATTTGCGTTTTAAAGCTCGTTTTAAAAGCTTAACTATACTTTAGTTTGCAGGCTCTCCGATAACTCCTTCAACAAACCAGTTCATTGCCAACAGTTCAGCATCAGTCATCCGCTGTCCCTCAGCTACGACTACAACGCCTTCCTGGTTTGTAATAGGGCCGGCAAAAACGACGAATTCGCCATCGATAATCTGCTGCCGCTTGTCCATTACGGTCGCTTGAACGTCTGCTGGCACCAGGGCATCATTAAATGGTCCAATATCAACTATACCGGGTATCGGCAACCAATGTTGGGCATTGGTCCAAGTGTTTTCACGGATGCTCTCTAAAGTTTCAACATAAAATGGACCCCAGTTCCATACCGGGCCGGTCAGAGTAGCTGTTGGTGCCATGCTGATCATATCCCAGTTATTTCCTGTGCCGAAAGCCCCTCTTTCAGCAGCAGCCAACTGGGTAGCCGGTGAATCCTGATGCTGACCGAGAACATCGGCGCCAGCATCCAGTAAGGCATTAGCAGCCTCCCTTTCGATCGCCGGATCAAACCATGTTCCGGTCCAAACTACCTGAACAACTGCTTCAGGGTTAACCAGGCGGGCTCCGAGTGTAAATGCATTTATACCGCGTAGAACTTCTGGTATCGGGTGGGCGGCGACATAACCCAGAATGTTGGTCTCAGTTGTCAAACCGGCTACCATG
>DATIKA010000107.1:0-2201 GCA_035478055.1 Candidatus Limnocylindrales bacterium
AGTAATCGCCCCGGTAGCAACGGGAGTAATTTGCGGTTTTGGCCTGCAGAGTTATTTGCTTGGCCTGGAAGCTCTTGTTAAAATTCTGAAAATACGGTAGGGTTAAAAAGTGACCGAGCGTTTGAGGCAGTTACGCGAACAGTTACAGCACCTGACAGTGGATGCTGTGCTGATTACCAACCCGTATAATCGTTTCTATTTGAGTGGCTTTGATGGAAGCAGTGGCGTGTTGATGATTAGCTCCGAAAAGGCCTACCTGGTAACCGATTTTCGCTACACGGAACAGGCCGCCGCGCAGGCGCCCCTTTTTGAGATTGTCAGATGGCAGGACGACCTGTATAATAGTTTGGTGCCGATCATTGTAAATAACGGTTGGCAGAAGCTCGGGTTTGAGTCGAAGCATGTTGTCCATTTTTCTTACGGCGAAATGAATGCCAGGCTGCCGGTTGAACTTGTTCCGCTGGAACACACTGTCGAGACGCAGCGTGCACGGAAAGATCAACAGGAGATTGCCACTTTACGCCAGGGCGCGGCCGCTCTTGACCAGGCATTCGAATATGTCAAGTCAGTGCTTGAACCGGGCCGGACCGAGAAAGAAGTGGCACTTGCGTTGGAGTCCTACCTGCGCCGGCAGGGAGCCGAAGGGGTTCCCTTCCCCTTTATCGTGGCTTCGGGGAAGCGCGGTGCTATGCCGCACGGGGTCGCCTCGTCAAAAGCAATGGGCAGGGGCGAGCTGGTAACCATAGACTTCGGAGCTATTTTTTTTTCTTACGCTACGGATATGACTCGCACCGTTTCCCTGGGAGAGCCAGCTGAACGCCAGAGAGCGGTTTATGACGTTGTTAACCTGGCTCGGCAGAAGGCGACGGAAGCTGTTAAACCAGGCATGAAAGGCAGTGCCGTTGATGCGGTTGCCAGGGAGATTATTGGTGATGCCGGTTTTGGCGAATATTTCGGGCACGGACTGGGGCACGGAGTTGGCCTTGAAACCCATGAACAACCGGTTTTGAATACGCGCAGTGAGACAGTTTTGGTTCCCGGCATGGTGGTTACAATTGAACCCGGTATTTATATTCCCGATTGGGGCGGAGTCCGTATCGAAGATATGATCCTGGTAACCGAACAGGGTTTTGAAATTTTAACAAGAAGCCCGCATGAGTTAGCAGTGATCTAGTCTCCAAATGAAAGGCTGGCGATTAACTTGATTTCCACGAGTGATTTTCATACCGGTATTACATTTATATTGGAGGGGGAGATTTATGAAGTTTTGGAATTCCAGCATGTAAAGCCGGGGAAAGGTCCTGCTTTTATGCGCTCGAAATTAAGAAATTTGCGGACAGGAGCAAATGTTGATCGCACTTTCAGGTCCGGCGAAAAGTTTGTACGGGCTCATCTGGAGAAAAAAGAGATGGAGTATCTTTACCGTGAAGGCGATGCTTTTAACATGATGGATATGGAAACATTTGAACAAATCGCTCTATCCGGCGAGCAGATCGGGAACGGTATAAAATACCTTAAGGAAAATGATCGCCTCAGTGTGGTGATGTGCGGCGATGAGGTTATCGGTGTCGATGTGCCGATTAACGTTATTTTAAAAGTTGCCGAAGCTGAGCCCGGGATTAAGGGCGATACAGCTTCAGGCGCCGCCAAGCCAGCGACACTGGAAACTGGCCTGGTGGTGCAGGTGCCGCTATTTATAAACTCCGGCGATTCAATCAAGATTGACACACGCACGGGAGCGTATATCGAGCGGGCCTGACCGTAATTAAAAATAATGGATTGATAGGGAGGGATTTGGCATGACAGAAGATTTGAAAGCACGGGTATCTTACCTGAGGGGTTTTACCGAGGGACTTGAGTTAGGTGAGGAGAGTAAAGAGCAAAAAATACTGCACCGTGTGATTGCGCTTCTTGGCGATATGGTCGAAGAAATCGATCAATTAAGGATCGATTACGAGGAGCTGTTTGAATACACGGAAGCGATTGATGAAGATCTGACCGAGCTGGAAGAGGATTTCTACGAAGATGAAGATGACGATGATGACGAAGATGAAGATGATGACGACGATTTTGATGGCAGTTTTTCGGTTGAATGCCCCAACTGCCGCGAAGTAGTGGTTGTCGATGACGACATCCTGGATCAGGAATCTTCCATTGAAGTGACCTGCCCGGGTTGCGGTGAGGTCGTGCTGGTTGATGAT